>CAYFWL010000001.1:0-18374 GCA_964346845.1 uncultured Eggerthellaceae bacterium
TCGCCGAGGCCCCCGAAGACGCGGGCGAGCTCGGCATGCGGGAGATCCACAGCGGGAGCTGCGGGGAGAGCCTGGCCTGGTCCCTCGACACCGAGACCGGCGTGCTCGCCATAACGGGCACAGGCGCCATGCAGGATTACTCGTACAACAGCCATGCGCCCTGGTACCCTTATCGCGAGCATATCCAATCCGTCACCCTTCCCGCAGAGCTGAGCTCCATCGGCAATTGGACCTTCCACAACTGCACGTCCCTGACTTCTGTTACCCTCCCCGAAGGAGTAACCTCTATCGGAGATGCGGCCTTCTACGGCTGCTCAGCCCTCGAATCCATCACTATCCCCGAAGGCGTGACATCCATCGGACATGATGCCTTCGGCAGGTGTATCTCCTTGTATTCCATCACCCTCCCTGAAAGCGTGACTTCAATCGATGAGTACGCCTTCTATCACTGCACGTCCTTGGCTTCCATCGTTATCCCTGAGGGTGTGACATCCATCAGTAAGTTCGCCTTCTACGAATGTATCTCCCTCACCTCCGTCACCATCCCCGAGGGCGTGACATCCATCAACCAGGCTGCCTTCTACCGTTGTTCGTTAACCGCCATCGCCATCCCTGAGGGCATGGTCTCCCTGGGCAAGGGCGCTTTCCACGAATGCACGTCCCTAGCCACCGTCACCCTTCCCGCAAGCGTAGCCTCCATCGGCGATTGGGCCTTTTACGGCTGCTCTTCCTTGGCCGATGTGTACTACGCCGAGGAAGACCGCTCGGGAATGTCGATCGGATCCGACAACGAAGACCTCCTGGACGCGACCTGGCACTACAGCCACGTCCACGAGATCGCCCAGGAGATCGTCGTGGAGCCCACCTGCACCGAGCCCGGCTACGTGAGCCTCGTCTGCGTGCACGGCGAGGAGATCGGCAGGACCGCCTCCCCCGCCTTGGGCCATGACGAGCAACCGGTCGAGGCCGCGGGGCCGACCTGCCCCGAGCCGGGACGCGCCGCGGGCGCCCGCTGCGCGCGCTGCGGGGAGTGGCTTTCCGGCGGCGAGGAGGCCGAGCCCCCCTTGGGGCATGGCCTGGGCGCGGCGGGCTGCATCCGCTGCGGGGCGGGCGACGTGAACGGCAGCGGGACGATGAACATCGTGGACGCGCAGCTCGCCTACGACATCGCCGCAAACGGCCTCTTCCAGGGCGAGGGGCACGCAGCGATGCGCTCTCGCGCCGACGTCGCCGGCGCGGACGGCGTGGTCGATGCCACCGACGCCCTCGCCATCCAGCACGCCATCCATCACATCCTGAACGGTTCATAGCAGTCCTTTGAGCTCGCCTCGTACCCCACGACCCCACGAGGGCCCAGCTCGAAAAAGCAATCCTTTGGGCGCGCGCCCCACAAAGGCCAAAGGAACCAGCGGCGTGACATTAGCAAACAAGACAGGATGTCAGAAAACACGGCGAGCAGGACGCAGTGCCCTCGGGCACCGACCAGCACGCATCGCCGAGCAACCGCCGCCAAGCAGGACGCAGTGCCCCAGGGCACCGACCGAGCAGTACGCCCCCACAAGCAGGACGCACTACGCCAACACCGCGCGCCGAGCGCCGCCCCGCACTGGCGCGCCCTACTACGCCACGGCGTCGATCCGATACAGGCGAAGCGGTCCTTCAGCCAGCACAACGGAAAAGCCCGGCGTATCATCGGCGATGCTCGTTATCCCCACCCACTGATCCTCATCGAATCCGTAGACGGGCTTTTCCCCCACATCAAGCAGCATCAGATAGGAGCTTCCGATTCTCTCCAACGCCTGAGCCAGCTCTTCGTTTGTGCTTATCTCGCTCAAACGCGTGCGCACAAGCTCGCTTTCACGGGTTTCTGCAGGCTCGCCATAACCATAGCGCTCCAGGTAATACGTCTTGCAACCCGTAATACCATAGGCAATGATCGACCCGTCATAGGGAAGATTGATCACGATTTCATCCAAGCCAACTATCTGGGTAACCTTCTCGATGAAAGCCAGCTCATCTGCGTTCAGAATTGAGGTCTCGTTGCTCTTCTCCGAGGCTTCAGCCATATGCGCCAAAGCAGAGGGACCTTCTGCATCATCTCTCGGGGAAACGAAAACAAGTATCCCCACAAGCGTCGCCGCTAGAATCGCAAAGAGGGAAACGGCAAACACCCGAGGAAGCTTTTGCCCCTTCAGCTTCTGGAACACCAGCGCAAGAGCCTCATATATACCCGCCACGCCGCATGCTATGAGAGGGAGAGCAGCGAGGCCGACGATGCTTCCCGTTCGTTTGGGTTCGCAATACCAAAAACCGGTCAGCAGGTGCTTAAGAGCGCTTTCCTCCATGCTTGCCGAGAAATAGTAGACCCCCGCCGCCAGCAGCAGGGAAACTACCAACCACGCACGACGACGCCAGACTATGAGCGCTATGACACCGATAATCACCAGGTAGAGAAGAAAAGGCTGGCCAAGTTCTTCGGTAAAAGAAAAATCAAGCAATCCTTGGAACGCCTCTTCGGGGGTTTGCCGCGCTTCGATGACCACCGACATAACCCGCGAAAAAGCACTTGCACTTGCAAGCAACTTCCAAACAAGAGCAATGACCGCACAGGTCAAAACCGCCACGCCCAGCCCTGCAGCTACATTCCAGCGCCGCACAGCGGCCAGACATAAGGCCCACACCAAAAAGGGAATCAGCAATAAGCCCACGGTGAAAATGCTGTTGGGATGGATGGATGCACAGGCAATACCGGCAAAGACAACGCCCGACGCAAGGAGGCAGGGCCGCTGGTCTAAGGCGCCCTTCCCCTCACCCATCTTCAAAATGCGCTCGAGAAGGGCGATGAAGCACGCCGCCAAAAGCGGCATCAGGCAAAAGGCACTCAAATTGGGATACAGCGGCCACTCAATCAAGAGATGCCACAGAAAAACCGCACACAGGCTGGAACAAAAAGCTCCCGCAGCTACCACGCTCTTCCTGCGAAAAAGCGTCGCCATAAGCGCATACATGCCCAAGGGGTACAACACGCTGACGAAAGTGAAGTTGAGCACGTTCATGGCAAGGGCCTCAGAGCATCCCATTGTGCCCATCAGCAGCACCACAAGCAGATGCCACCCTAGGGGATAGTACCCATCTTCAGGATAGGTGCCCCCCGGCATGGGGTTTCCACCCTCGGGGAAAGCGAGATAGCACGAGGTATCGAGGGGAGACCAGTAACCGCTCTCTAAAAGGGAGCGGATCGCGTTGTAATGAAACAAATTGTCGTAGGTCGAAAGAAACGACTCAGGCCCATTGAGGGGCTTGATCACTAAGAAAAAACCTGCAACAATACCGCAGAAAAGATAGAGAAGCGCCATGCCACCCTCGGAAGAAAGCAGAGGTTTTCTCGTTTCCCCCTGCAAACGAACCGAGCTGCGCTGCGTTGCCTGGCGCGCCTTCTTAACAATGAACAGCACCACCAGAACAAGCACGGGAGCACCCATCACTAAAAGCGCAGAACTCCTGATGCCCCCAAAACCGTTCATGAGCCCCAAGACACTTACGAGCGCTATCGAAAACACGGGAGAAAGGAGAATTGCCGTGGTTTTCGTCGATCCTATCAGGCGATAGAAGAGAACGCCCGGAACAAACAATAGGGCAACAAACAGGACAAGCGAAGCGACAAATTGCAGCCACATACGAAAGCGCAGCTCCTCTTCACGACAAGTAGGTATAGCGTTATTATAAACTAAGTTATTATTGACCGGTTTCTTCGTCAGGGTAAGGAGCATATTGAATCCGTTTCACGCCTATTCCTCTTTGGATTCTCGGCCCACAAGCGAAGCGGATGTCTCCGCCAATAAGGAGTTCCCGCCAAAACCGACGTTATTGCCCCGTCGTCCCCGTATCGTTCTTTGCGTTTTTCCCGCTCTTTTCGGGCTGGCCACCACCGTGCCGCTTTATGCCCAAGAAGCTCTGACGCTCCCCCTGTGGTTTCTTGCGTTTTTGGGGCTTACCCTATTCTGCTTTATCTGCATGCGCTTCGCGTTTACTTCCTTGCGGTGGCCCGAAGAAGAGCCCCCAAGCGTCACAGCTACCGAAACTGCCGTCGCCCCTTCCTTGTCGTTAGCGTCCGATAAACGCGGGGTAAGGCGCATTTTCTGGATAAGCTTCGCTCTTTTTGAGCTCGTTTTTCTTTTCGCGTTGCTTTCAAACTACCCCGGCCTCTGCTCTCCTGACTCCCACGCAATCATCGCCCAGGTCACAGGCATTGAATACTTCAGCGATTCAAATAGATACGAAGGACTCACCAACGCTCACCCTATTTTTTACACCTTTCTCGTCTGGATTGTCTTTACCTCTACAAGCTTCCTCGGCAGCGAAACATTCTCTTTGTTCGTCTTTATATTCTTGCAGATGAGCTACGTTGCCGCCGTACTCGCCTGGGCGGTTTCATGGCTTGCCCGCAAAGGCGCACGAAGAGGGTATCTGATCTTTTCTCTTGCTTTTATCGCGCTTAGTCCCGTAATCTCCAGCCATGTGATTGTTCTCTGGAAAGACGTCCCTTTTGCAGCCACCCTTCTTATTCTTGTTCTTCAGCTAAGCGAGCTGCACGCTCAGCGCACCCCCACGAGAAAACAACTCATCGCCTTAGGGGCAACGATGCTGGTTGTAAGCCTCTTCAGGAACAATGGTTACTATGCCGTTTTGCTGAGCGTGATTTTTCTTGTGCTGTTTTATCCGCGCGCACGCAAGCAGTTCGTTGCAATCGGTGCTTCACTTGTCTTATTTTTTGTCGTTCCGCAAGGGCCGATTTTTGGACTTCTATCGATTGCGCCGGGGCATTTCGCTGAGTCGGTAGGCATCCCTCTTCAGCAATTGGCAGCCACTCTGCGTGATGGAGGCGAAATAAGTGCCGACGATGAGGAGTTTCTCGGCAGCATCCTTCCCATCGAAGAGTGGAAAACCAGCTACGACCCTTCAAGCTCGAACCCTCTCAAACAGCACGAGCTTTTTAATGATGATTATCTCGATTCCCATAAAGGTGATTTTCTGAGGGTTTGGGCTCACTGCCTTCCCCTCAACATCAAAACGTACCTTCGCGCGTGGGTCTTGGAGACATATGGCTATTGGCAGCCTGGCTATACCACGGATGTCGGTAGACTCACCTATACCATCGGGGATGTTCCCTCTTCTGATCTTTTGGGCCTTGGCTACCGGCCACACATTATCGCAAACAGCCTGAACAAACTTTTCCCTCATCTCCTGGGAATGGGTTCGCTACTGTGGATTTCCGCGCTCTTTCTGGCATGGGGACTCGCGCGTACGAAAGGGAAGAGCCGCACTTTAAGCGTAATCGCTCCCTTTATCCCCCTGATAGGCCTTATGGGAACCCTTTTTGTGGCCGCACCCATCGTTAATGACTACCGCTATATTTTTGTCCTCTATCTGATTATCCCCTTCCTTCCCCAAATACATTTTTGGAGCGTTCGGAAGCCCGATGAGGGGAAAGAGTCACCGCAAAAGCAGGTCCCTTCCGAGCAGCCGCCAAACGGTCGCTCGGAAACGGTACGCCAACGTCAATAGCCGCGCATAAGCGCTGCGGCTTCACTTCTCTACAGGCGCATCGGTTATAGGCGTATCGGCTACAGGCGCATCGGCTACAGGCGTATCGGTTATAGGCGTATCGGGCGCTTCACGGACGCGTTCCAACGACTCAATACGCCCCTTCAGAAGGGACACATCCTGCACCAGATTGTGAATAGACGCCGATTGAGAAGAAACGATGCTGGTAAGGCAGAACGAAAACACAATCAAGAAGAAGATGCAGAAGAAGAAGACAAAATTCACCGGCAGCTCGAAACCCAAAAGATCCGTTAGGGCAAAAACCCAGGTAGGCACAAGCGCCGACAAGGTACCCAGCACACCGAACACAATCCACAGCAAAGAATAGTTCGTAGAGAGATGACGTTTGTGGATGAGCACGAGCACCAACACGAGAAAGCACACACTTGCAAGAAAAAGAATGATGCGCAGAACGGGCGACATGACTACTTCCCCTCATACGGTCGAGCGAGCAAGATAGAAAGGCTCACCTTGAGCATGTAATACATCGATGACATTGCGCCGATAGAAGATGTTCCGCCCTGCCGTTCGTGCATAACAACGCCAATCTCTTTCACTGAACGACCACTCGCAAGCATGCAAGCGAGCGATTCAGGCTCGGGATAATCGGAAGGATAGTAGCGCACGAATTGCTGCATGGTGCCGCGATTGACCGCACGAAAACCCGATGTCACGTCAAAAACGCGTGTGCCTGTCATGATCTTGATCAGCTGGGAGAGAATGGCTATGCCCGCGCGACGCGCTCTACTGCTTTTGAAGGTGTTCTCATCGCATAAAAAGCGTGAACCGATCGTCATTTCCGCTTCACCGGCGATGATGGGTTCCACAATACGCTCGACATAGGCAATATCGTGCTGCCCATCGCCATCGAACTGAACGGCCACCTGGTAACCCCGCTCAAACGCAAACTTATACCCCGTCTGCATAGCCCCGCCAATACCCAGATTTTGACTGAGGTCAACATGATTTGCTCGGATTTCGTCCAATATTGCCGGGGTTTTATCCGATGACCCATCGTTGATAACGACGTAATCGTAGGGGGATTGTTCCAGTTCTTCCACGATGGACTTAATCGTGTCTTCCTCGTTGTAAGCGGGTACGATGATAAGAACGCTCTTGTCCGTCGTCATGAATGTGTGGAGAGCGTCAACCGTCATCAAGAAAGCACCAAATTCCCTCGGAAGCTTATCGAAACACGACATGAGAGACTCAAAAGTCCTCACATAGAGAAGTATTGTAGCATACGCCCTCTGTAGCCCCTTAAGGAAACAGAAAAGCGTGCCTGTATCGGAGGTGGAAGTATCAGAGATTAACCCATCGCAGAATACGACAATACCACCTTGCGAATTGCGCCGATTTCGTCAAGAGAGCTGACGGGATGAATCATGCCTGATAGTATGAAGAGACATGTATTTATTCTTGTAAACGTTCCCTCATTGCACCCACAATCAAGGAGACATCATGAAAACACCCGGGTATTGCCCGATCAAGCACAGTCCCCGCTCCTTTGCTCACCGATTCTTGGCCGTGCTTCTTGCCGTGGCTCTCGTTTTTTCCTTCCCTTTCCCCCACAGCGCCTACGCCCAAGAACCCCAAGGTGACGGTTCGGTGGAAAACCCCGTCCTTATCCCTGCCGATCAGGTAGAGTCTACAAGCATGGATCTGGATGAAGTCATAGCATCTCTCGGTGCGAGCGATGTCGAAGAGGAAGAGCAGAGTTTTAGGACCTTGGCAGTCAATACCACCGACGACCCGCAGGTCGTTGAGCTGCAGGGCACGTACGCCCACGACACCGCAGCCATCCAGGCGCTGTATACCTTTGAATCCAGCGAATACGCCATTATTGCCAGCGGCGTTACCGGCATCGATGCCCTTTCCGCAACATCTCTTGCTGGAGCGCTTAACTGCCCTCTCTTGCTGTCCAACACGGATAACCTCCCCTAAGCGACCAAGGATGCCCTGGTCAAACTCGGTGTGACTAAGCCTATCTTGGTAGGTGGCCCCGCAGCGCTCGCGCCCGCCGTGGAGAAAGAGGTAGCCAAAACTACCGGCGCAGAGCCTTTGCGCCTGTGGGGTACGGAAATCATCGACACCCAGGTTGCTATTTTCGAGTATGGCCAAGCCAACAACCTGTGGGGCAGCGACTGCCTGATAGCTCAAGGCATCAAAAGCTTCGCCGATGCCCTTTCGTTTTCTCCTCTTGCCTACAAGATGAAAGCGCCCATCTTTTTAGCCAACGCAGATGGCTTGCTGCCTGAAACCTCTCAAAAAGCCCTGAAGAGCGGCAAGTTCACCCGCGCCCTTATCGGTGGCGGCACGAGTGTGGTGAGCGAAAAAACCGTGAGCGTCGTGAAGAGCCTGCTGAACACCAACAAGTCGACCCAATCCGTGATTCGTCTGGGCGGCCAAACACTTTACGATACCAGCTCCATCATTGCCCAGTGGGCTGTGAAAAACGATATCTTGAACTGGGATAAAGCGGCGTTTGCCACCGGCGAAGGCGCGACCGATAGCCTTGCGGGCAGCGCCGTGCAGGCGCGCGATGAGTCTGTCCTTTTGCTCATCGATGACAACCACTGCACCACACTGGACCTTTTGGCTTCCCATAAAAGCCAGGTCAACCAGATTAAGTTCTTCGGCGGACAGTACGTGGTCAGCATACAAACCCGCGACAAGGTGACCGACACTCTGGGATTTGCACGCAGTCCTTTGAGCAAGCAACTCGACCAAAGCACCTATACCTACGAAAACATCACGTTGTCGCTTCGGGAGTTTGCCCAGATGGAAGTCGGCTATAAGGTAAACAGCGATGGCAGCAGGTGCAGCGTTGAGGACATCCTGGAATACCTGGACCCCACCCTCTATGACAACACCACCTCTCAATTCATGGAATTCGTCGATATCGGACGCGGCTATTCGGGTATCTCCGCTGAAACCATTGACGCCTTTATCGCCGAACGCTGCGTATATTCTGAAAGAGCCTATGGTTTCACCAGCAATTTGCGCGGTATGGGCTCGGTTATCGTCGAAGCCGCCCAGACCTATAATATCAACGAGGCCTATCTGCTGGCACATGCCATCATCGAAAGCGCCTGGGGATGTTCCTATCTATCCCAAGGGCTCATCAAGCAGGATGGCGAATGGGTCGATTGCGGCTACCTGAACTTCTTCGGCATCGGCGCCTTTGACAGCGACCCGCAAAACGGCGCGAGCATGGGCGCGTATTATGGCTGGGATTCTCCCCGCAGTGCCCTGTTGGGCGGCGCCTACTGGATTTCCAAATACTATATTCATTCGGGAAACGCCATTTCAGGCAGTCAAAATACCCTGTGGAAGATGGCGTGGGATACCAAAGCCGCCATCAAAGATGGCAATCTATCCCGTAGCCACCAATATGCTACCGGGCGCACTTGGGCTATTTCCATCGCCTTGGTTATGGACAACCTGTACACCAAGCATATGGGCCGCTACTTCGACTTCGATGAGCTCGGCATCACCAGCATCGTGCCTGTGTTCAAAAAATAACAGGAGATAGCAGGGAACGGAGACGGCACCGCCAGGCTGTCGCAAGCATAGCGCACGCGCGGGCGGTCGCTCGCGCGTGCCGGCAAGGGCGGTTCCGCACCTACCGGTAACCTGCGATGCCGCGGCCCGTTACGCTGGGTAAAACTTTTCGATGGCGCATGAGACACATGGTGCCATGACCTGTCACATCAGACGAAGCCTTTCAAAGACACTCAGGCACCCGGGAAAGAGGCAACACGCAAGAATGGAGACACCCGAAGATGCCTCCATCCTTTTCGATCCAATGCATCTTGCGGTTTCTAAATCCGGTGCTTCACGCGATCGCTTTCCTCACTGCGCTTGGCATCGTTGAAACGATCGAGCGTCCCTACGAGATACCCCGTAATACGACGGATACGCTCAAAGCCTTCCGAAGGCTCGAAGTAGCGCAGCTCTACTTCATCACCATCCAGCTGGGCCTCAATACGGCTCAGCTGGGGGTACTGCTCCTTGGCGCGAGCGACGTACGAGGCAGCCTCCTTGGCGTCGATTTCCTGGGTGCATTCAAATTCAACACCATCGATCGTTGTCTTCATCTTGCTCTCCTATCACAATATATTGTGTTTACAATTTCAATTAGCACTAATTGTTGTAGCTATGATAATCATTGAGGCATGAGTATGCAAGAGAAAAGAGCGACAATATTTCTCGGGAGAGCAAAATAATGCGTAAAGTATTCGGACTTCGAACGCGCATAAACGACACCCTAACTCTTGCTAAGGCGGAATCGTTTCCTCTTACTCAACCTCGTTGAGAGAGCGCGGCAGGCGGGTATGCAACCCGCGCTCAGCCTCTTCTTCTGCGCTCGCTGTGCTCGGAACATGACGAGGCTGCAGGCTGTGCTGCACCTGCTGCACCTGCTGCGCCTGCTGAATGAGATGTGGCTGCAAGGCGGAGCGCTCAGCATCGGAGTGCAACTGCAAGGCAGGACTCTCTCCATCTGGGCGCAATCGTGAAACGTCATGCTGCTCGCCGCTCGAATACGATTGTGGGACGGAATGCTCAGCATCAGGGTGCGCGTGCGGAGAGACGGGCGGAAAGCCAACCGCCCGATCAAAGCGCTGGGCGCGCGCACTGCGTGCTTTTTCTCCCGACGTGTTGCGTTTTTTTTGCGCGAATGTCTTGGTGCGCGTAATGAGGACAGCCCCGATGATGAAGGGAATCCAGAACACAATACCTCGATATACCAGGCCAATAGCGGTGCCCGCAGCCGCACTCTGCCCGAAAGCCGTAAAGGCAACCACCACGGCAGCTTCCACAAAACCTACGCCCTGGGGAGTGAAGGACACCATGGCGAACAGAGTGGCGATGACATAACCGCAGAGCAACACGACCGGGTCTTTCACGCCGAAGGCAACGCCCACCAGGCTAAAGCAGGCGAGTTCACACAGGCTGGCAAACAGAGAGCAGCCGTAGGCCTTCAGCGCAGGTCGCGGGTTTTCTGTAATAAAACCAGCGGCATCAGAGAACATGCCAATAACTCGCTCGGCCCAAGGCTCCTTCGGTGGCTTTTTAAGCAAGCGCAGCACTTTATTCACGAGATTTTCCACCGGACGCGTGAGCTTGAGCAGCAAACGAGGGCTTAGGCGCCCAAAAAACATGATGGCGACCATCCCGACAACCAGCAAGATAACCACGACACCCGGGATAAACCACAAAGGCGACATTCCAGCAAAGAGCACCGTTATGGCAAAGCCCACGATCATGAGAGTCACAAACGCGCCATCGATAGTAATCTGCATAAGCAGAGCCGCCGACGAAGCCTTGCCCGGGTCAATACCGCGACGCCGAGCATCATCCACCACAAGGGTCATGCCCGCCAAGTTCAAAGAAGGCGCCACCGTGTTCATGAAGAAAGATCCGAAGACCAAAGGCAGGGTGGCACGCGGGTCCATCTTTTCGTGAACGGCTTCAAAACAGAAGGAATAGCCAAAACTTTGGGAAAAATACTTACAGAGCTGCGTAAAAACAGCAGCCACCAACGGGATAAGAGAACCCTGCTGGATTGTCTCAGACAATTGAATGAGCTGATCCCCACGTAGGAAGAATACAGCAAGCACCACGATTATCACGGCACCCACAAGCAGCTTTTTGAAATCGAATTTCATAGTCTCTCATTATACCGTAGCTACTCACGCGACTGCCGAATGCCACCGTTTTATGCGCTTTAACCATAGAATACGCTTTCTTCTCCATAATTTGCTACACTGGTACAAGGTTGCTGTGACTGACGGAAGCCGTGGAAAACCACAGGGGAACAGTGACTTTCATAACGCCGACCGTCTGGGCAAGCCAAACCGCTGAAGGGATTGGCCTGCCTTTTTTATGCGGGCGGTCAGCACCTGATCAGGGATGGCCCGTTGAAGAAAGGACCTTTCGTGGAAAACCTGGTGGAAATTCTCCAGAACAACCCCTACCCCGGCCGGGGCATCGTGGTGGGAAAAGGCTGTGTGTACTACTGGATCATGGGTCGCAGCACCAACAGCCGCAACCGCATATTCACCCTGACCGAAGACGGCATTCGCACCGAAGCCCATGACCCCTCTTTGTTGGAGGATCCCCGCCTGATCATCTATCACCCTGTACGCGCTATGGGAGAAAAGCTCGTTGTAACCAATGGAGATCAAACGGACACGATTGTGGAAGCCGGTAGTTTCCGTGAGGGCTGCATGCGACGCGAATACGAACCCGATGCCCCCAATTTCACCCCGCGCATTTCTGCCATCATCAATGAGGATGGCTCCTTTGAGATTTCCATTCTCAAGCGCACATCAGGGCGCTGCCTGCGCGAATTCTTTGCCTACGAGGGGGTCGATGAAGGCGTTGGCTACTTCATCTCCACCTATCAAGGCGATGGAAACCCTCTGCCCACCTTCGCGGGGGAACCCCTTGAGGTTGCACTCCCTGAGCCAGCAGAGCTTTGGGCTGCCCTGAATGCCGACAACAAAGTGTCCCTCTACTGCAATGTCGCGGGCACCGTATCGCTCTACAACAAGAACCTCGGCGACTAATGATGACAAACTTGTGACAAATGACCTGTCCCCTTGTCATAATTGTGACAAGGGGACAGGTCATTTGTCACAAAACACGCGCGCTATCGAAAGGATCACCATGCAGGAATTTGAACTGAAATACGGCTTGAACCCCAACCAAAAGCCCGCAAAAATCTTCATGAAAGACGGCTCCGACCTACCCATCCGAATCCTCAATGGTCGTCCCGGCTACATCAACTTGCTCGATGCCTTCAACTCCTACCAGCTGGTGCAGGAGATCAAAGAAGCCACAGGACTAGCTGCCGCTGCCTCTTTTAAGCACGTCTCGCCTTCGGGCGCTGCCGTGGGAAAGCCCTTATCCGCTATCGATAGGCAGATTTATTTCGTTGACGACGATGCCGAGCTCACGCCACTCGCCTGCGCCTACATCCGTGCTCGCGGCGCACACCGCCTATGCTCCTACGGCGACTGGGCCGCTCTTTCCGACACCTGCGATGCTGCAACTGCCTCCTATCTCAAAGATGAAGTCTCCGATGGCATCATCGCCCCCGGCTACACCGAAGAAGCTCTGGAAATCCTGAAAAGTAAAAAGAAGGGGAACTACTGCGTTATCCAGATGGATACAGAATACGAACCCGAAGTGCAGGAATGCCGCGACATCTATGGCGTTACCTTCGAGCAGGGCCGAAACAACTTCACCATTGACAGAGCCCTCTTCGAAAACTGCGTAACTGAGAACAAAAACCTGCCCGATGAGGCCCAAACCGACCTGCTGGTAGCACTTTTGACCCTGAAATACACCCAGTCGAACTCTGTCGTCTTCGTCAAAAATGGCCAGACTATCGGCGTTGGCGCTGGTCAACAGTCACGTGTTCACTGCGTGCGCCTCGCGGGAGACAAAGCTGACTTCTGGTATCTGCGCCAGCACCCCAAGGTTTTGAGCCTGCCTTTCGTTGACGGTATCCGCCGCGCCGACCGTGACAACGCCATCGATGTGTACATCTCCAACGACTGGGAAGATGTACTGGCCGAAGGCGTGTGGCAGCACACATTCACGGTGAAACCCGAGCCGTTAACTCTTCGGGAAAAGAAGGATTGGTTGAAGACCTTGACCGATGTCGCCGTTGGATCCGACGCCTTCTTCCCCTTTGGCGACAGCATTGAGCGCGCTGCCAAGTCGGGAGCAAAATACATCGCCGAGCCCGGCGGGTCTATCCGCGACGACAACGTCATCGAAACGGCCAATAAGTACGGTATGGCCATGGCGTTTACTGGCATGAGGCTGTTCCACCATTGATGACAAAAGAAATCGATCATTCACTCTCATCGCACACTCGCCCTTAAAGTCCCAAAAGCGAAACGCTCAAGGCGCTAAAGCCGCAAGGAGCAAGGAGCGAAACAGCACACGAACCCTCCCTCTGTTCTCCTGACAATAAGGAGGGTTCATTGCTTGGCGGGCGGTACATGGGCAACAGCTTCCCTTTTCAGCTGCTCCTTGTATACCGCCACTCTTCCTTGTATACCACCTCGCCGTACGATAACGCTATCATCCCCAACGCCTCAAAAAAGATGAACATCTTCCCCTTGACGTACAATTTCTCTCTTCTATACTGTATTAATATACATAATACAATATATACGGAAAGGAGAAGTGGGCGCGATGATCACCATTGATTACCGCGACCCCCGCCCCATCTACGAGCAAGTGCGCGATGGATATCGCCGCCAGATTCTTTCGGGTCTCTTGGAACCAGGAACCGAGATGCCCTCTGTGCGCAATCTGGCAGCCCAACTCTCGGTTAACCCCAACACGATCCAACGCGCCTACCGCGAGCTCGAAGCCGACGGCGGCATCTACTCACCTAAAGGGAAAGGCAGCTTCGTCTCTCCGAGCTACAAGGCGTCCCGTGCGAGAAAAGAAGAACTCCTCGCCTCTTTCGAAGAAACGGTTCGTGAGCTTCTCTCTCTCGGATCAGACCCACAAACCTTGCTTGACCTTATAGAAAGGAGTGCGAAGCGATGACAGAAATTGCAGTTGAAGCCCTTCGGCTTTCAAAATATTATGACGATTTTGCTGCGCTGAACGGCGTGACTATACATGTTCCCCAAGGTGCCGTTTACGGATTAGTAGGGCCAAACGGTGCGGGAAAAACAACATTGCTGCAGCATATTGCGGGAGTCTATCGTAAAGATGCAGGTGAGGTTCTCGTGTTCGGCCAAGCGGTCTTCGAGAACATCCCCATCAAAGAGCGCATTGCCTTTGTTCCTAGCAGCCTCTATATTCCCGTCCGATCAACGCTGAATAGCATGGTTTCCCTCTATCAAGCAGCGATACCGCGTTTTAGCAAAAAGCGCTTCCAGGAGCTGCATGCACACTTTGATCTCCCGCTCATAAAACCCTTGCGTAAATTCTCCAAAGGCATGCAGAAGCAGGCGATGCTGCTTCTAGCCTTGGCGTCAAGCCCCGATGTGCTGCTGCTCGATGAGCCCATGGATGGACTTGATCCTTTGGTTCGCAACCGCATATGGGGCCTTGTCATGTCGGATGTCGCCGAATTCGACACTACCGTGATCGTAAGCAACCACAACCTGAGAGAATTGGAAGGCGTTTGCGACCACGTAGGCATCATGGCTGAAGGGCAGATCATCGGAGAACATGACTTACTTGCCCTTGACGGGGCCATGGTTAAAGTGCAGCTTGCCTTAGCTGATGGCGTAGAGCTTTCCGGTGTCGAGGTTCTGCATGAAACAGCAGAAGGTCGCCTGCGTACCCTTGTCGTGCGCGGCGATGCTGCACACGTGCGCCAAACGCTTTCCTCGCTGAATCCCATCCTTCTGGAGATACTGCCCCTTTCCTTAGAAGAATTGTTCCTGTATGAGCTGGAAGAAGTGAGTCCTCATGTCAAAAATATCCTTTTGTAATTTCCCTTTGGCAAGAGAGCTATTCAAGCGCAATTGGTATGTAGCTGGTCTCTACCTTATGGGATGGCTTTTGATTCTTGTCCCCACGCTTTCAAGGATTCGGTACATACCCTACTTGAGCTCAAGGGTCGAATCCACAAGCTTGATTCATCAGCTCCCCTTATTTCTAACCTTCTCAGCTTTCCTGACCCTGGTCTACTGCATCGTGGCGGTCTGCGTCAAATGCGATTTCCTTTTCAAGTCCGAAAGCGCCTGCTTTCACGGCGCTCTCGCCATGAAACGCTCCACCCTGCTGTTTACCAGCTTCGTAGCTCTTGTGATACCGGGCGTGATTGTTAACGTCTTGGTAGGAAGCTTGGTAAATATTGCTGAGCTCGCAATCGAATTCGACCAGCATATTGGAACCACCCTTGCCGTAAGTGGCTATCTCATGGTTATCATCAACGGTGGCTTTTGTCTTTTTGCTGCATCGCTCTCCAACTCGCGCCTGATATTCATCATTTTGACCCTTATGCTGCATGGTTGTGCGTTTGCGCTCGATTTCGGCCTAAAATCTGCCAAGCTCCTTTTCTCGTACGGCATCCCCTCTGTCTTCGATTTCTCCACTCAGGCGATGATCCTCTCCCCTATGGTTAAGCTCGAGGAGTCCTTCTTCATGGGAGCTCACTGGACTTGGCTGGGAACGTATACCGTAGTGGCTCTTGCTGCGGTTATAGGAGCTTGCCTTCTCTTTACCTACCGCCCCCTGGAAACAACAGGCGAAGGAATTGCCTTTAAAAAACTGAGGCTTCCTTTCAGTTTCGCTTTCAGCCTTGCCTTTGGTTTAGGGTTTGCCCTTTTCGGCTATACGCTACTCGATGGAATAGGCGACCCCACACAGCCTGCAATATCCCTCGGCGCTATGGGTAAATTTATGGTGTTCTACCTAATTGGGGCTCTCGGATCTTTCACGGTCCTTGAAAGCATCATGGCAAAATCAACCGGAATTATAAAATCCCGCCTTTCGAGCCTCGTTCTCTTGGCTGTGTTCTGCTCGGCCGTCAGCATTGGCTGCTACGAGATGGGCAAGCATGAAACCTTCGCTATCCCTGATACCGTAGATATCAGCTCAGTTTCCGTCAACGGAATCGAACTGGTCGCAACCACCCCTGAGGCGCTCGATACCTCCGTTGATCTCCATGCGTCCATTATCCAAGCTTATAAGACCGCCGTTGCCGAAGGTAGCGTCGATCTTACGCTGAACAACAGCTCAGACCAAGGAAAAGAGGCCTCCAACCCCTTCCTTGACGACAGCTACACCACAAGCATCGCCTTCACCTATCACCTGAAAGACGGTCAAACGGTGCTCCGAAGATATCCCATCACCCTGACCAGGGAAGGCATTGTTGACCCCGACTCTTATATGGGCAAGATAGCTTATCTTGCCAGCAGTCCTTTGTCTCGACAGAGTCGTGTGGATTTGCTGTATGAGCATGCTCGCTCTTACCCCGATGACAACGCAGCCGATATTGTCTTCACATCGCAAACAGAATCCGAAATCGATGCCAAGGATATGACCCTTACCATTTCCGGCAAAAAACTGAAATCGTTGCTGGACGATGGCCTGGCCGCCGAGATGCTTTCAAGCGCAGCTTCAGACCCCGACCTTATCCGATGGGTTAACCGTGATCAGGAAGATGAATCTATCGTCGCCTATGTGATGCTTTCAGGATACCGCTTCACCGAAGGCTTTTACCTCTCTGCATCGGTAGAGATTTCAGCTCAGTCCACACCAAAGGCCCTCTCCTGGATTAGAAGACAGTACGATGCAGTGGCAAATCCCGCACTGGAAGAATCAGGCGTTTAATCTCCCGAGAGATCCTTGTTCCCTACAGGGTGATAAGGATTGCCGGACGAACAAGAATGCCGGAAGTAGCGGCCTCGATACCCTCCTGGTTGATTTTCCCGCTATCCAGGAGGGACCCCTCGGCACCCACCGTTGCAACGCTTCCAGCATTTGAGCCGGCATCGCGCAGCCACCAAATGCCTGCACCCGATTCTAAGGTGTGAGCCCCCTGTTCCAGGGCATATGCCGTTGGCGTGCAGGCGCGGTCGGCTCCGAGGTCAAAGTACTTCTCGGCGTCTTCGATGCTCAGGCAAGTAAGCGTGCCCTCTACCTGATCAAGGCCCGCCTGTGTCCTGAATTCACCTTCGAGCCATGCCTTCAAATCACTTGTTTCCCATGCGTTGCCCTTGGATTCGTCAAGATTGAAAGGATGTACGTCCAGACCTTCTTTGGCAACCAGGTAAACGTAGCCGTCTTCCACCTTCATGACACGCCAGACAATCGCCTCAGGGCCGTTCTCTCCATCGTTGTCCTGCTCATAGGTTCCCAGTTCAACGGAGCCGTTGACCACGGTCAAGCCTGCGTTTTGCAACACATGCTTTTCCTGCAGGGGCAAAATCACCATGGTCACCACCAGTGTCACCAAAACAACAAGCGCACAAAGAGCGCAGATAAGCATTACCAGCTTGCTGTTCTTACTACCGCTGGATACAGCTGCCCTTTGCCTGCTGGCTGCCTGCTTCTTTTTGGTCTTTCCCATGGGCGCTCCCCTTCATATGTGATCGTTAATGGCAAAGAAACCGGTCTTTTGTCGTCATATGTTTCTATTGTGCAGCTAAGTAAGCGATGATGGCATCGTTTCCTTGAATGAGCTGATCTTTGTCGTACAAATACGGAATGAGATTGGCGTCTCCACCGAGAGCTCGCAGCTCCTCGTAAGGAGCAAGCTCTTCAACATCACGTTTATCCAGGTTGATACCATATTCGTTAGCGTAGTTCACCACGATTGAACATGTTGCACAGGGAGCCCAATAATACAGAATAGGTTTTGTCATAACTGCCTCCTCTACTCAAATTTATGACAAGGGGACAGGTAATTTGTCATAATTTGTCGCACGCGCACGCTATGCCGTCAATCCTCCGGGGCAATTATGACAAATTACCTGTCCCCTTGTCAGAATTGCCGCTTTGTCAGAATCAATCCAAGTGACTTTCATGCTTGAAGCGAGCTTCAGGGCTGTAGTTTTCCTGATACCGTACATCGATAAGTTCAGCAACAATGGAAATGGCCAGTTCAGCAGGTGTTTTTGCACCGAACTTCAAACCGATAGGACGCTTGATGCGATTCCAGCCCTCTTCGCTGGCACCCAAGCCGATAACCAAATCGTGCACCGTTTGATTCTTGCCCTTACAGCCCATCATGCCAATGTAGTGGGCATTGCATTGGAGGGCCCATGCGCACGCCT
>CAYFWL010000001.1:18384-25352 GCA_964346845.1 uncultured Eggerthellaceae bacterium
TGGGGGTCATACATATGGCCCCGGGTGAGCACGCATACGTAATCAGAGGGGGCAGCTTGATATTCCTGCAGCTGATCGAAGTTGCCGTTTTCGAGCAGAATACGCTGGACATCGGGGAAGCGGCTCTCACTCAGGTAGACAGGGTCGTAGTCGACCACAGTCACGCGAAAACCAACATGGCGTGCCAAAGGAGCCAGCTCGCACGCCACATCGGATGCTCCTAAAAGCCATACGCCCTTCGCCTCAAACAAAGGCACAGATTCCCACAGCAGGCCATCAAACTGGGCATTATGCATAGCGGGACCACGCGTTACATCCTTCATCTGCATCAAATCACGCCCCGAATATTCGTGAGCACACACGATTTCTTTGGCATCATTGGCGAAAAACACGAAGGAATCACCGTTAGCGGAACCTTCGCTGCCAAACTTCTTCGTCACTTCGTTGTCTACGTTCGTCACCGCTACCGTAGCATCAAGAACAATCTTGAAGCCGAGCCAAGCTAAGTCCTGCTCATCGATAGCGCGCAAACAGCGTTCAAAGGTGGGGATGTCGGCCAGCGTCAGACCAGCAGCGAACTTCTGCAAGGTTTCAGGCTCAATCGATGAGAAGACCGCAGGCTCCAATATAGGCGTTTTCCCTGCTTGAAGGCTTGCGATAAGCGATTCGATAACGATACGATCCATGACAGATCCTCCCTTTTATGACGACTTATGACAAGGGGACAGGTAATTTGTCATAATCCTGATCTGCGACGTGGGCTTTTCCATCGGACCCAACCGAGACAAGGCCGCAGGCAATAAGCTGGGCAGCGGCGGGGTACAGGCGATGCTCGACCGCATGGATGCGCTCTTCAAGGGTATCCACCGTATCAGACTCCAGCACACGCACGGGCTCCTGAACGATAATGGGGCCCTTGTCGTATTCCGCGTTGGCAAAATGCACCGTAACGCCCGTGTACTTAACGCCCGCATCGAATGCATCCTGAATGCCGTGAGCCCCCTTGAAGGAGGGTAATAAAGCAGGGTGCAGATTTACCACGCGATTAGGATACGCCTTCAGCATAACGGAAGTCACCATACGCATATACCCCGCCATGAAGACATACTCCACGCCCGCAGCCTGAAGCGCCGTTACAATCCTCGCATCGGCTTCTTCGGGATCAGCATAGGCCGCCTTATCCAGCACCAAGGTAGGAATACCGGCAGCTTCGGCACGCTTGACGCCATAGGCATCAGGACGAGAAGAAACCACCAGCGCAATTTCGGCATCTAGATTCCCTGAGGCAATCTCATCGATGAACGCCTGAAGATTGGTGCCTGAACCGGAAAGCAGCACGCCTATCTTAAGCTTCTGCATAGGAAATCTCCCTTCCTTCCCCCCGTGCTTTTTCGGGGATAGGACGCAAGGCAAGTGCCCTGCATCCTACGTACAATCCTGGCACCTTGGCCAGACACAACAAGAAGACCCAAGGATGCAGGTTAGGGGGTGAAACGAACGCTGGAAGGGCGCTGTAAATAAATCAATCAAGCGCCGTACTATGAGCGAAACCCCTTCGCCTGCATCCTCAGGCTCTGGATTATTGCAGCAGCAAACCTTCACCTGTGTAGCTCACAACGCCTTCACCAGGAATAATCTGACCAATGCGGTACGTCTTATCGCCCTGCTGAGCCAACACCGCCTCAACAACACTTGCCTTGTCGGCCTCAACGATGAGCACCATGCCAATACCCATGTTGAAAGTCTTCAGAGCCTCTGTCTCGTTGAGCCCCGCTTGGGCGCAGGCGTACTTAACGATGGGGATAAGCGGCCAAGAACCAAGCTTGACCTGAGCGTTGACGTTCTGGGGCAGCGCACGATCCAGGTTCTCGGTAATGCCACCGCCGGTGATATGAGCCAAAGAATGCACCGCGCCCGGCACCTGGGACAATACTGCCAGCACAGATTTCACGTAGATGCGCGTAGGCTCCAGCAGAGCCTCACCCACCGTTTTTCCTTCCAGCTCATCCAAAGGCACCGAAATTTCTTCAGCGCTCCTATCACCCACGCACACTTTGCGCGCGAGAGAATAGCCGTTTGAATGAAGACCCGTTGAAGCCAGCCCGATGAGCACATCCCCTTCTGAGACATTCGCCGGATCAAGCATGGTGGCACGATCGACAAGACCTACGCAAAAACCCGACAAATCGTAGTCGCTGGGCTCCATAACACCGGGATGCTCAGCCATCTCGCCGCCAATCAGGGCGCAGCCGGCCTGACGACAACCTTCGCCGATGCCAGCGACAATATCTGCCACCGCTTCTGCCTGAAGCTTGCCCACAGCAATATAATCCAAGAAAAACAGCGGTTCTGCACCCGTAGCCAGAATATCGTTTACGCACATGGCAACCAAGTCGATACCCACGCTGTCATGCTTGTTCAACAGACGAGCCAACTGCAACTTGGTCCCCACACCATCGGTTCCCGAAACCAACAGGGGATCTTGCATGTTTTTAGCAGCGGCAAGGGAAAAGAGCCCGCCGAAGCCGCCGATGTCCCCCACCACTTCGGGACGATAGGTGGAATGCACGGTTTCCTTGATCGCGCGCACGGCACGCGCGCCCTCGGCAGTGTCAACACCCGCCTGAGCGTAGGTGGTCATCACGAAGTTTTCGTTTTCTTCAGCAGCCATAGCAATCGATTCCTTTGCACAGCGAACATCACTTTTTACACCTGTTCATTGTACCGAAAACGAAAGGGTGCAAGCGACACGATTTCCCCAAGACCACCATATCACGGGGGCGCGGGTTGCTACAAAAGCCCCTACCTCTGCGGCCACTGCTGCGCAAAATGCCCTTTTTCCTGCCCTTTTCCCTGCATCCGGAGCCACCATCCCTTTCGCCCTAGCTTATGCCCTCAACTCCCTCCACAGTGGAGTCGGATACGTAACAATACAGAGCGTACCGTCCATCAGATGCAAGATTATCGCAGGTTATAAAGACAAAGGTCTTACTTATTTCGGAAGCTGATGGGAGGCTTCCCTCAGGAATCGCCACACTGCGATCCATCTGCTGCTGCACATAGGCACTCTGATCGGCGGCATCCCCCGTCTGAGGCTGCACCAAACCATCGTCGGCGGCCACATGAAGGAAAGCGAAGCTTCTCAGCTCATAGTTTCCCTGAGGCGTATACAGATACACCGCACGGTGCTTGTTGAACACCTCGTTGCTGCCAAAAGACGCCAGCGCGTTAAACATGGCGCCATTGTTCATATTGTGGCCGAAAAAGAAATTGTTCTGGCAACTCAGGTCAGCTTCACACGCGTAATCAAGGAAAATCGCGCCATACGAAACCACCCAATTGGTCTCACCCTGAAAATCGGTCTTGATGTACTTGTCGTTATCGCTGGTATGCACGATAGGGTAATTTACCTCCGTGCCGGGAATATAAACCCACGCGATGGTTTCAGGGTTGACGGCCCATAAAGACTCCCAGTCTACAACCGTCTCAAGGGGCGATACCAAAGCAGTGTCTTGCACCGGCAAGGCCTCCTTGGCAACACCTTCGTATTTATTGGCGCCTTGCCAATAGCTCACGCCTATAACGCCGAGCAGGACAAGGGAAACGACGAGCACCGCAAGGGAGATGCGGAAAACCCAACGCCATACCGTCCGCTTAGGGTGCCGCTGTTCCCGGGGGGAAAGAACCCCGCTTCCTGCAGCTGCCCGCGAAACGGTAACGGGAAGCACCGTGGTCACCGCCCGCTGCCCAGCAGCCGGAGATGTCCCCGACGCAGATGGCGCACCCTGTTTCTGCCTGCTCGCTTGCGACCCTCCCGCAGACGCAGGAAGGCGTCCCTCTTTCGAGCGACGAGCATCTGGTCGATTCATCGGCACCTCCTTTCCCCGCGCTCCCAAGCTTTTTGATGGCGGGAGACGTTTGCGCTAACGCCCCTGGCGCCCCTGGCGCCCGACCCCGGCACCCCCGGCGTCCCCACGCCTCCGGCGCCCGCCTCCGATGCCCGCTTCCGATGCCTCCGCACCCAACGCCCCTGGCACCCCCAGCGCCCGCCCAAGCGTTTTCAGTTGCCGTTTGTTCTATTCTACAAGAATGACCCCGAGAAAAAGACGTCTGCATAAAAATCACCGCCCCCGCAAGGAGCGGTGACTTTCTTCATCGTAAAAGACAGAAGGACTGCTCTTCCGCGCAATCGTAAAAATTACGCTTCCTCGTCCTCTTCGCCTTCTTCATCCTCTTCGGGCTGGTCGTCAGCGAAATCGAAACCGAAAGACTCCAAGCCGCTCAGGCCACCCAGCAGAGCATCCAGCTCTTCAGGGTTGCGACGATAGGTACGCGGCGGCAATGCCTCGCCCAGCATATCTTCGTCCTCCAGGCTGTAGGACGGCAGGTTGTCGCCACCCAGCAGAATAGTGTCATCGGGAGAAAACACCATATCCAGCAGCTGGCTCATGTCATCCTTGGTCGCAGCCAAATCATTTTCGATGACATACATCAAATCGCGTTCCTTCAGGCCTTCTTCCAGCTCTTCGATGGCCTTGCTACCGATGCCTTCAATGCGGAGCAGATCCTCTTCGGTCTTGCCCACCAAGTCAGCAACGGTTTCGATGCCCGCCTCCGAGAACTTGTTTGCCCAACGCTGCGAAACGCCCAGGTCATCGAAGATATAGAGACGCGCATCCTCATCGGATAGCTGAATGCGATGTCCGTAGGAACCATACCCGTTCAAGAACCCACTCAGACCGGCACCTGCAGCCAGATAGCCGTCCTCATCCACCGACCATTCTTCCTGCTTAGGCAGCAAGTCTTCGATTTCCGCCAGCAGAGCAGGAGCATAATCGGGCAGCTGGTCGCCTTCGACCTTGGACACCGGAACACCCTTGTACGTGAGGCCCACCTTGCGATAGCGCAGAAGGCCCGTACCCGCCGGAATCGGCTTGCCCATGACGACGTTTTCCTTCAAGCCCAACAGGTTGTCAACTTTGCCTTCCATAGCAGCATCGGTAAGAACCTTGGTGGTCTCCTGGAAGGACGCGGCCGAAACCCACGAATCGGTAGCCAACGAGGCCTTGGTAATACCCAACAGCAAGGGTTGGCCAATCGGGGGTTCCTTGCCCTCGGCGATGAGCTTGTCGGCGATGTTCTGGAACTCGAAGCGATTCATCTGACGACCCGGCAACAGGCTGGAATCGCCCGCCTCCTGAACAACAATCTTGCGCAGCATCTGACGAGCAATAACCTCAATATGCTTGTCGTTGATCTCAACGCCCTGGCTCACGTACACATCCTGGACCTGGCCCACAATGTAGCGCAGAGTGGTGTTGGGGTCGGTCAAGCGCAACAAGTCATGGGGGTTCACCGAACCGCGCGTGATCTGCTGACCAATCGTCACCTGATCACCATCGTTCAAGCCCTGCATCAGCTGAGCACGAGCGGGAACCACGTATTCGCGGAAGTTGCCTTCCTGATCATGGATGGTCAGCGTCTTGGTCTGCTTGTCACCCATCACCTGCAGGGTGCCCGCAATTTCCGCGAGAACAGCCAGACCCTTGGGTTTACGTGCTTCGAACAGCTCCTGGACGCGCGGCAGACCGCCGGTGATGTCGCCACCAGCAACGCCGCCGGTGTGGAAGGTACGCATGGTCAGCTGGGTACCCGGCTCGCCGATGGACTGGGCGGCAATAATGCCGACAGCGGTGCCGATGGAGACCGGACGAGCGGTAGCCAAATCCCAGCCATAGCACTTCTGGCACACGCCATGCTCGGCATGGCAGGTCATGATGGTACGGACCATGACGGAATCGAGACC
Organism: uncultured Eggerthellaceae bacterium; assembly: GCA_964346845.1. Taxonomy (GTDB): domain Bacteria; phylum Actinomycetota; class Coriobacteriia; order Coriobacteriales; family Eggerthellaceae; genus CAKUOV01. The sequence continues at coordinate 24,191 of CAYFWL010000001.1, forward strand.
GGCGTTCATCATCTCTTCAACCTGATCGATGCTGCTGATGAAGTCACCTGCAGCGATGATGAGGGATCCATCAGCGGCCTTCACGTCTTCGATAACGGCACGACCTACCAGATTGGGATCGGCTTTCCCCTTGCCATCGCGCAAAAGGTAGTCAACGCCATCGGAGGTACCGCAATCGTGCTCACGGATAATAACGTCTTGGGCAACGTCCACCAAACGACGGGTCAAATACCCCGAGTCAGCGGTACGCAGAGCGGTGTCAGCCAAACCCTTACGAGCGCCATGGGTCGAAATGAAGTACTCCAAAACAGACAGACCTTCACGGAAGTTCGCCTTGATGGGAATCTCGATGTACTCGCCATTGGGGTCAGCCATCAGACCACGCATACCAGCCAGCTGGCGAATCTGCTTCATGTTACCACGAGCGCCCGAGTGAGCCATCATATAGATAGGATTGAAGCGATCGAAGTTGTCGTTCATGGCATTGCCGACCACATCGGTGGTGGCCTCCCATACGGCGATAATCTGCTTACGGCGTTCTTCCTCGCTCATGAGGCCCATCTCGTATTCTTCTTCGATGGTGGCAACCTGATTGTCAGCATCAGCCAGAATATCGACCTTAGCAGGAGGAATAGTGGCATCGTAAACGGAAACGGTAACGCCCGCGCGCGTTGCATAGTGGAAGCCAGCGGTCTTCAGGCCGTCCAGAATAGCCGGAACCTGAGACAGTGGATAGCGGTTGCACACGTCTTCAACCAGCGTCGTGACCTGACCTTTATCCATGCCGTAGTTCAAGAACTCGAAGTCATCGGGCAAAATCTTGTTGAACACGATGCGACCAACGGTGGTCTCGATGCGCTCGCCTGCCTTGCGGTACTCGTATTCCCTGTGAGCAACGGCAATGGTCATATCCTGAGGCAGACGCACCGTGATCTTGGCCTGCAGGTCAAGATCGGCACGTGCTTCATAGGTGTTGTACGCGTCATCCAAATCGATGAAGGCACGCCCCTCACCCGGGAAGCCATCACGAGCAGCAGTCAGATAATACAAACCGATGATCATGTCCTGGGTAGGAACGGTCAAAGGATGGCCATGGGCAGGCGATTTAATATTGTTGGCAGACAGCATGAGGATGCGCGCCTCAGCCTGAGCCTCAGCGCCT
>CAYFWL010000001.1:25362-37279 GCA_964346845.1 uncultured Eggerthellaceae bacterium
CCAGAACCATGTCCTGCGACGGCACGATGATCGGCGCACCATTGGCCGGCGACAGCACGTTGTTGGTGGACATCATCAGCACGCGGGCTTCCAGCTGGGCTTCCAGCGAAAGCGGCACATGCACGGCCATCTGGTCGCCATCGAAGTCGGCGTTGAAGGCGGTACAAACCAAGGGATGCAGCTTCAGGGCCTTGCCTTCAACCAGCACGGGCTCGAAGGCCTGGATACCCAAACGATGCAGCGTAGGTGCGCGGTTCAGCAGTACGGGATGCTCGGTGATAACCTCTTCCAAAACGTCCCACACGAAGCTGGCACCACGGTCAACCGCACGCTTTGCAGCCTTGATATTATTGGCCAACTCGAGTTCGACCAGGCGCTTCATAACAAAGGGCTTGAACAGCTCCAAAGCCATCTGCGAAGGCAAACCGCACTGATGCAGCTTCAGGGTAGGACCAACAACAATAACGGAACGACCTGAGTAGTCAACACGCTTGCCCAGTAGATTCTGACGGAAGCGGCCCTGTTTGCCCTTGAGCGTGTCAGAGAGCGACTTCAGCGGACGGTTGCTCGGCCCTGCTACGGGGCGGCTACGACGACCGTTGTCGAACAGGGAGTCAACGGCCTCCTGCAGCATGCGCTTTTCGTTATTGACGATGATTTCGGGCGCACCAAGGTCCAGCAAACGCTTCAAGCGGTTGTTGCGGTTGATAACGCGACGATACAGATCATTCAAATCGGAGGTGGCGAAACGGCCGCCATCAAGCTGAACCATGGGACGCAGCTCGGGCGGAATGACCGGGATAACGTCGAGAATCATATCCGAGGGCTTGTTGTCAGATTTGATGAACGCGTCCACCACCTTCAGGCGCTTGATGGCCTTCTGGCGCTTCTGACCCTTGCCGGTCTCAATGATTTCGCGCAGTTCAACAGCGGTTTCTTCCAGATTGATGGAGACCAGCAGATCACGCACGGCCTCGGCACCCATACCGCCGGTGAAATACTCCTTGTAGTTCAAGCGCATCTCACGGTACAGCGCCTCGTCGGAGATAAGCTCCTTGGGAACAATGCGCATGAACTCATCGAATGCGTCCCTGCGCAGCACCTTGCGCTCTTCGTACTCATCGATGATGTCCTGAACCTCTTCTTCGACCTCTTCGGGAAGCATGCGCTCGTCTTCATCGATATCGTCAACGAACTCGTCCTCGTCGGGAACGTATTCCGTGGAAAGACGACGCGTGGACTCAATGAGACGATCGCGCTCGGCGTCCAGCTCTTCCAGGTCGGCGGCGAGCTCATCGCGCAGCATCTCTTCGTCTTCTTCGCGGGCCTCTTCATCGACCGAGGTGATGATGGAGCTCGCAAAGTACAAGACCTTCTCCAGCTCTTTCGGCGGGATATCCAGCAGGTAACCCATGCGTGAAGGGGAGCCCTTGAAGTACCAGATATGGCTAACCGGCGTGGCAAGCTCGATGTGGCCCATGCGCTCACGGCGCACCTTGGAACGGGTGACCTCAACGCCGCAAACTTCGCAGACGATGTTCTTGAAACGTACGCGCTTGTACTTGCCGCAAGAGCATTCCCAGTCCTTGGTGGGGCCGAAGACCGTTGCGCAGAACAGGCCGCCCAAAACGGGTTTCAAGGTGCGGTAGTTGATGGTTTCGGGCTCTTTCACCTCACCGCGCGACCAGCTACGCACATCTTCTGCGCTCGCAATGGAAATACGAAGGGCGTCAAAGTTGTTGACATCGAATTCAGTCGTCATATTTACAGCTCCTCCCCTTCACCAATCAGGTCGTTCGCATCGTTGCCGATGTTCAAATCGCCCATGAGTTCATCCAATCCAGCAGCGATTTCGTCAATCGCGCTCTCTTCTTCCTGTTCTGCCTTGCGCACATCGGCGGTCAGGGCGTTCAGAATCTGCTGTTCCTCACTATCCCCATTGGAACCCTGAGCCTCGAAGCGCTCCTTACCTTCGCCCTTCAGCTCAACGTTCAGGCACAGAGCCTGCATTTCCTTGATGAGAACCTTGAAGGACTCGGGCACTTCCGCATCGGGAAGATTCTCGCCCTTGACGATGGATTCGTAGGACTTGACACGACCGGCGGTGTCGTCGGACTTGATAGTCAAGATCTCCTGAAGCACGTTGGATGCGCCATAGGCGTACAGAGCCCACACTTCCATCTCGCCGAAACGCTGACCGCCAAACTGGGCCTTACCACCCAGCGGCTGCTGGGTAATCAGGCTGTACGGGCCGGTGGAACGAGCATGGATCTTATCGTCAACCAGGTGACCCAACTTCAGAATATACGTCTGGCCAACGGTGATAGGCTCGCGGAACTTCTCGCCGGTACGGCCATCGAACAGCCAGGTCTTACCCGTGCTGGACAGCTGCGGCACGAATTCATCGCGGGCCTTGTCGCCGTACTTGGCGTGGTTGATGTTGATCAGGTTGCGGTTTGCTGCCTCAATGCAAACGGAGATCTCCTGCTCGGTGGCACCGTCAAAGACGGGGCTTGCTACGTACAGGGGGCCTTCAACCGGCTCAGTGGTGGTGGGATCATCGGACAAACCCCACTTTGCCGCCCAACCCAGATGGTTCTCAAGCAGCTGACCCACGTTCATACGAGAAGGAACACCCAGGGGGTTCAAGATAACGTCGATAGGCGTGCCATCTGCCAGATAAGGCATGTCCTCAACAGGCAAGATACGAGAAATAACACCCTTGTTGCCATGACGGCCCGACAGCTTGTCGCCCTGCTGGATCTTACGTTTTTGAGCGACGAACACACGCACGAGCTCGTTGACGCCGGGAGACAAATCGTCGCCCTTGTCACGCGACTGACGATAGATGCCGATAACGCGGCCATTGGAATCGGGAGGCACCTTCAGGGAAGTGTCGCGGACCTCGCGGGCCTTCTCACCAAAGATGGCGCGCAGCAGGCGCTCTTCAGCGGTGAGCTCGGTTTCACCCTTGGGGGTAACCTTGCCAACCAAAACGTCACCCGGATGAACCTCGGCACCGATGCGGATGATGCCGTCAGCATCCAGATTAACGGTCATATCGTCACCCACGTTGGGGATTTCGCGGGTGATTTCCTCGGCACCCAGCTTGGTGTCGCGGGCATCCAGTTCATACTCGTGAATGTGAATAGAGGTCAACAAGTCCTCGGACACCACGCGCTCGGACAGGATGATAGCGTCTTCGTAGTTGTAGCCTTCCCAGGGCATGTAGGCAATCATCAGGTTCTGCCCCAGAGCAAGCTCTGCCCCATCGCAGCTGGGGCCATCGGCCAGCACATCGCCCGCAGCCACGATGTCGCCCTTGCGGACGATGGGCTTGTGGTTGATGCAACCAGACTGGTTGGAACGCTGGAACTTGGGGATGATATATTCGTCGTATTCGCCATCATCGGTGAGGATGGTGATAGTCATGCCGTCAACGTAGTCAACCACACCGGGATTCTGGGCGACCAGGATTTCGCCCGAATCAACGGCAATGCGGTGTTCGATACCGGTACCAACCAGCGGCGCGGTGGGCTTCAGCAGAGGCACTGCCTGACGCTGCATGTTGGAACCCATCAGCGCACGGTTTGCATCGTCGTGTTCCAGGAAGGGAATCAGCGACGTTGCGATAGATGTCATCTGACGAGGGGAAACATCCATGTAGTTAACCTGCTTGGGAGAAACCTCGGCCGGGTCTCCAAACTCACCGTAAGAGTTTTTGGTGCGGCAGAGAACCTTGGCAGCAGGAACGAACTCGCCATCGGCATTGACGGAGCCGAACAGGCGCGTCTCGGGGTCAAAGGCGGCGTTTGCCTGAGCGATGGTGTAGTTCTCTTCCTCGTCGGCAGTCAGGAAGTCAACGTCGTCGGTCACTTTGCCATCCACCACACGGCGGTACGGGGTCTCGATGAAGCCATAAGGGTTCACGCGACCATAGGTCGCCAAGGAACCGATCAGGCCGATGTTGGGACCTTCGGGCGTCTCGATGGGGCACATACGGCCATAGTGAGAGGTATGAACGTCGCGGACTTCGAAGCCGGCGCGCTCGCGCGACAGACCGCCCGGGCCCAAAGCGGACAGGCGGCGCTTGTGGGTAATACCGGCAGCCGGATTTGCCTGATCCATGAACTGAGACAGCTGGGAGGATCCGAAGAATTCCTTGATGGAGGCAACCACGGGACGGATGTTCACCAAAGACTGCGGCGTGATCTCGCTGGCTTCCTGGGTGTTCATGCGCTCGCGGGCGTTGCGCTCCATGCGGGTCAGACCGATGCGGAACTGATTCTGAATCAGCTCGCCCACCGTACGGATGCGGCGATTGCCAAAGTGGTCGATGTCATCGGTGGTCACGCCCTCTTCACCCTGATGCAGAGCCACGATGTACTGCATGGACTTGACGACATCTTCCTCGGTCAGCGTAGAGGCATCGTTCTCAGGGTCGAAGCCCAGCTTCTTGTTGATCTTGTAGCGACCGACTTTGGCCAGGTCATAGCGCTGCGGGCTAAAGAACAGGCCCTCCAGGGTCGCACGGGCAGAGTCAATGGTAGGCGGCTCACCGGGACGATAGCGCTTGTACAGCTCGATGAGCGCCTCTTCCTTGGTGGTAGCGGGGTCACGGTCAAGCGTGCGCAACACCATCTCGTTGGTGCCAAGCACTTCAAGAATCTCATCGCGCGTCTCAGCAACGCCCAGGGCGCGCAGCAACAGCGTGGCAGGCTGCTTGCGCTTGCGATCGATGCGCACCGACAGCACGTCGCGCTTATCGGTCTCGAACTCCAACCAAGCACCGCGGCTCGGAATCACCTTTGCGTTGTAGATGAGCTTGTCGGAGGTCTTGTCGCGCTCGGCGGAAAAATACACGCCGGGGCTACGAACCAGCTGGGACACAACAACGCGCTCAGTGCCGTTGATGATGAAGGTACCACGACGGGTCATCAGGGGGAAATCGCCCATGAAGACGTTTTGCTCCTTGACTTCGCCGGTTTCACGGTTGATGAAGCGGATGTCAACGAACATGGGTGCCTGATAGGAGATGTCTTTCTCCTTGCACTCATCTACGCCATACTTCGGCTCGCCGAAGTGATGTGCGCCGAATTCGACGCAGAGGGTCTTTGCGTTGTTCTCGATGGGAGCCACATCAGCAAACGCCTGCTGAATGCCTTCCGTCTTGAACCACTCAAAGCTTTCCGTCTGGATTGCAATTAGATTCGGGACGTCCATTACGTCGGGAATCTTCGCAAAGCTTTTGCGGGTTCTATAATTCCTGGTCACAGTGCTTTTTCCTTCCTTGTTTCCGGAGGGATCCCCACCCCCTTGGAGCAACGGTTCGGGTAAAAATACGCGATTTTTTATGATACGCTCGGCAAAAACCTGGGTCAAGAAAAATTTTTACGAATCATGAAGTTTTTATGAGATTTTGGGACTCATGTATGGACGCTATCGGGGATTGGCAAGGTGCAGGTAACCCCACGAATCAAGTTCTTGCACAGAAATTGCGTTTGTAATGTGTTGCGAGGCACTTTTGGTTCCGCAAACTGTCGAGAACGTCAAAATCTTCCCTTATTGGCGCACTTTTGGGCTGAAACAGAGGATGAAGTGATTACAAACGCAATTTCTGTGCAAGAGTCCTAAGATCGAGGACCCAAAAGCACGCTCCGAAGACGATCGACGCGCCAATCGAAATCGGCAACACGATAAGCACTGATGCGCTTGCTCAAAAGACGCGCAAGGATTCGAGCAAGCTTCCGCATTTCGGATGCACTCTTTATTTGTTCGTTCGTTACGCTGATAACCGTAAAACCGCGCGCAATCAACGCGTTACGTCGCCGTGCATCCTCGGCAATAGCTGCAGCACCCGTATGCCATTGGTCGCTTTCATATTCGATGATTACCCGCTTTTCAGGCCAGCAAAGGTCGGCCCGATAAAACGACTTGCTGCCAAGCGTTTTATCGTAAGCCCGCACGTCAATGCGATAGTTCAGAAGCGGGCAAGACAGGCCGAATCCTCCATGCCGATAGGGTAGCGAAACAAGAAGCGACAGCGCAATCTCCCGCGGAGAGGCGGCGTTTTCGCAGATAAAGGGAACAGCCGATCGCGCTGCTTTGACACCGTGGGCCCCTTTCCATGAAGAGAGAAACCGGGCCAGTCGCGTCTTTGTCGTCAATGCATCGCGCGAAGAAAGCCCCGTGGAGCTATAGGGATCCACGGCATAAGTTGCGCATAGCTCGCATCCAAACCGAACAAGCTCGATAAAAGGCAGCACCGTTGCCATCTGCAAGAAGCAGAGCTCGGGACATGCTACGCAAACCTCGGGAGCAACGCGCATGAAGGGTTTTCCCGGCGCATTCTCAAGATAATGAACGCGGTCGCTCCCGCTATTCGACGCGCCTCGTGTCGAAACCATGAGTTCCAACGAAAGTTCATCAAAAGGCGTAGTCTCAAGAATTTTTCGTGCCCTCGAAAGCGAGTTGACACAATCGCGAAAGGGCATGCGGGCACGAGGCAGCGGAGACACCGCCGCAAAGCTGCGCCAATATCGGTAAGCCGATGCGTATCCAAGAAAAACATCCATGAGCGCAGCATGGCGTTTTGTCAAGAAAAACGCCTGCTGAGCTGTTGTTCAACAGTCCAGCGGGTGTTGCGCAACAGCTTTTTGGCGGACCGCAGGAACATCTCGGCTCAAAAACAGGCAGCGCAGATAGAAAAACACCCGATACGGCGCAAACGACCACATGCGGCAGAATTCGGTGCTGTCGCCATCGTGGCCACCCACGAGCTCGCAGGCACGGCGCGAATGACTACCTTACATCCTTGGCATCACGCAAAGCGCGCAGCTTGTCCAAAGTAGAAGCATCCAGACGTCCGGCAATGGTATTCTTCTCCGCAACGGCAGGGAGCTCGTCGAGGTGAGCTTCCGCGTAGTGCATCTCCATCTCACGAGAAAAACCATTGGCACTCATACGGTCAATGCCACCGCCAAACGTAGCATCCTGAATGGAGGCATCACTCGTGACCACGATGCATTCCACCGCGCGTTCACGATACTCACGGGCATACTTCTCAATGACGTGGTCTGCGGAAACGCCCTTCGGCGAAAACACGATGCGCACGCCGCCGATACGCTGAGCCGCTCCCGTAGACGACCCATTCTGAGCGCCATCGAATACGATAGTGGCATCGGTGTAGTTGGCGTTAGCGAAGCTCCCCACGTCTTTGATCAGCGCTTCACGGGCGCGATTGAATGCCTCGTGGGTATAGTCGGGACCCACGATATCGCGGTAACGCACACCTGATCGAATCACGTTATAGCCATCCACCAAGAGGTATTTTTTACGCTGCTCACTCATAATCTAACGGCGAATCGCCCTGCTACCAGATTCCTAACGATTTTGGCGCAGCCACTCATAAGCGCACACCGTGAACGCCTGAGCCACATTTAAAGAACCCACATCCCCTTCCATAGGAAGAGCCACGGAAAAATCACAGCTGTCCAGAACAAGGCGGGACACGCCTTCATTCTCGTTTCCCATAACCAAGGCCATTTTGCCCTTCAGGTTGGAATCCCAGATGCATGCATCAGCCTGTTCGCTGGCAGCCGCAATCCAAAAGCCCTCCTTTTTGAGGCGCTCAATGGACTGGGTCAAGTTAGCCACCTGGGCAATCGGCAGATGGGCGATGGCACCGGCAGAGCTCTTATAGGTAGCAGCGGTAACCGAAGCGGAACGCTTAGAGGGTATGATGATGCCGCTTGCCCCGACCGCCTCAGCGCTTCGGGCGATGGCACCCAGATTGCCTGCATCGGTCACGTGGTCCAGCAAAACCACCAAGGCGCGGCCGCTGTGCTCGGCAGCGTAAGCCTCGGCGGCGTTGGTGATGTCACGCGTACCCACGTATTCGAAAGGCTTGGCGGCGCCCATAACGCCCTGATGCGATCCGCGCTCGGATAAATCGTCGAGCTTCTTCTTGGACACCTTGCGAATCTCGATGTTACGTTGGCGCGCCTTGCGCTCAATGTCGCCAATCATGGAGTCACGTTTAACATTATCGGCCATCAGAATGTAGAGCAGGGGCACTTCGGTGCGCAGGGCCTCAATCAGAGGGCGACGCCCCTCAATGTAGTCAGTCATATAATCTCTTTCAGTGATGCGGAAGTGATACGGGGCCATTGTACCCTATAAACCCTGTTCGCGAAGGTACGGCAACAAATGAGGCCAGCTCCTCACTCGAAAGTGACACCTCATTCAAACAGCGGCGCACGAAAGAACCCACTTATCAGAACGGTTCCCACGCGCGGAATCACCCGTTCGGCGGCCCGTGCGGGCAAGACGGCCCAAGTGCGCGGCGACCGCCTGTTCGACAGCCCGTGCGGGCAAGGCAGCCCAAGCGGAGCTATAGGGAAACACATCCGGAGCGATCGTCCACCTTCCTGTAAATCAAAACGATTGGAAGGGATACGGAATGCTGCGGCGCATCTCACCCCGAATAAACTAGTCGCCCCATTTGACCGAGCCACCCACTTCCTCGAAACTCGACACGTACCCCTGTAGAGCAAGTCGATGTCGTCATCAAACCAGCACGGAAGCAAGCATCCCGGAAGGGCTCATCGAGCACTCGGTGCACAAAAAATGAGAAGGCGCAGTGAAACGCCTTCTCATTTCTTTGTACTAGGGAAACCCGTGTCTAGAGCTTCATGACGTTGCTGGCTTGGAGCTTGCCGTCGCGACCGGTCACGACATCAAACGTAACAGCCTGACCTTCTTCGAGCGTCTTGTAGCCGTCCATCTTGATCTCAGAGAAATGAACGAACAAATCTTCGCCATCCTTCTGGGAGATGAAACCATAGCCCTTCTCAGGGTTGAACCACTTAACAGTACCTTCTGCCATTTTTCCCTCTTTCCTTTCCCGCAAAAAAATGGGGGAGTCAAATCATGTACGCTAATGGCATCAGCGCATAACCACCTTTTGGGTTAAACCGTATATTACGCTATTTATTTTTTTACAAGAGCAGAATGCGCAGTTTTTCTATATTCGTGATTTTTTTCAGGTTAATTAAAGAGTCTTTTCTCCCAGTTCAGGAGGGGCATCAGATAAATCGAAGCCAAATAGCTCTGCCACCGCTTGCGCCTGTCCCGCACGCAACTCAGACAAGTCGAGCTCCCCCGCTTGTTGCAGATACTCCGACACCAGCTTTAAGCTGTGCGCGATGTAACCCGCAACGCGCGGATCAACCCCCGAAAGCTGCATGACCGCCGCAATGGACTCCGGGCCCAAAGACAAGAGGGTGGCTCCATCGATATCGGTAGCTGCGCCAATAGCCGTTTCCAAAAAATCAGCGGCTGCGCGCGGGTCACGCTCTGCTGTCGTGCGGCTATTCAAGATTGCCTGGATAAATTGATGAATCAACTGCATCAAGTAGTCACGTTGGAGCATGGCCTTCCTTTCTTTGCACCACAGGCGGCGGCGTTATTGACCCTCCGGCACCGGCAAGCCCAAATGCTCGTAGGCGCGAGCGGTTGCCTGACGGCCCTTGGGAGTGCGAATAAGCAGTCCTTGTTGAAGCAGAAAGGGCTCATACATGTCTTCCAACGTCCCTTGGTCTTCCGAAAGAGCCGATGCCAGTGTAGACAGGCCAACGGGACGACCCCCAAAGCGCACCGTCAAATATTCCAGGATCTTGTTGTCCACCGCATCGAGACCGAGACTATCCACCTGGAAAAAGGACAAAGCCAAGGCAGCAGAATCCTCGGTAATGCGGCCTTCCCCACGCACTTGCACCCAGTCGCGCACGCGCTTGAGCAACCTGTTTGCTAAACGGGGCGTTCCTCGACTACGACGAGCGATCTCGTAAGCGCCCTCAGCGGTAATCTCCACGTCCAGCAGCGCCGCCGACCGCAAAACGATAGCCGAAAGTTCTTCGGGCGTGTAATACTCTAAACGGAACGCCATGCCAAAACGATCGCGCAAAGGACCCGCCAGCAAACCCGAGCGCGTCGTCGCTCCAATCAACGTGAAGCGCGGCAGATCAAGGCGAATAGAGCGCGCCGCCGGTCCCTTGCCCACCACGATGTCCAGGGCAAAATCTTCCAGAGCTGGGTATAGCACTTCCTCCACCATTTTGTTCAGGCGATGAATTTCATCGATGAACAAAACATCGCCTTCTTCTAAATTGGTTAGAAGTGCAGCCAAATCACCCGTACGCGCGATGGCGGGACCGCTCGTCGTGCGCAAGCGAGCACCCATCTCGTTGGCAACAACTGCCGCCAAGGTGGTTTTGCCCAAGCCAGGCGGCCCTGCAAAAAGCAGATGATCCACCGGGTCGTGCCGCTGCTTAGCTGCCTGAATGAGCACCGAAAGCGCATCTTTCAACGCACGTTGACCCAGATACTCATTTAGGCTCTTCGGACGTAAACTACGGTCGAAGACCAGATCATCCTCCTGCAGCGTAACCGACATAGTACGAGACTCCCCCACAGGGTAGTCAGTAGCACCCGAAGATTCAGGCCCTTCAAAAAGCATGCCTTCTATTTCGATATCCTTATTCATGGGCACCATTTTCGCCTATTACCCGGCAACCGTCTATCACAAAGAACCCAAACGCTTCAACGCATGCTGCAGCAGGACCGACTCCGCAGCCCCATCAGGTGCTCCCTTCAGAGCATGATCGATTTCCAACGTGGTGAAGCCCATAGAAAGCAGGGCGTCACGCACGCCACTATCCTGAGTAGATACGGGTTCGGGAGCCTGCTGACCTAGGTGCAGCTGGGCAGAATCCATATCGAAGGAACCCTTTAAATCAAGGATGATGCGCGAGGCGGTCTTTTTACCGATACCTGGGATTTTGGACACCTTGGCAACATCTTGTGAAGCGATAGCTGCCGCTAAATCATCTGCAGAATAATACGAAAGTGCCGCCAAAGCAACTTTGGGACCCACGCCCGACACGCCGATAAGCTTTTCGAAGAAGCTCTTCTCTCCTTCCGTGGAAAAACCGAAAAGCGACATGCCGTCGTCGCGTACCTGCAGGTAGGTGAGCACCGTTGCAGGTACACCCACATCGGGAAGCGCTGCGAGACTCGTCAGCGACATATTCAGCTCAAAGCCTACCCCATTCACGTCAAGATAGGCCTTCTGCGATGTTTTCATGGCGACAATACCTTTAAGAAATGCAATCATGACGTTCCTTTTCCCTGATTACGTTCCCAGCAAGCGACCCTTGTGAGTAGTGTAACAAATGGCTGCGGCCAAGGCATCGGCAGCATGATCAGGCTTGGGAGCCTGATCCAAATTGAGAATCTGCTGCACCATGTACTGCACCTGCTCTTTTTCGGCCGCACCGGTACCCACAACCGCCATTTTGATTTGCTTGGGCGTGTATTCGCCCACGTCCAAGCCCCCTTGTGCACACGCCACCAGCGCTGCACCACGAGCTTGCCCCGTCGCAAAGGCCGCCGTGATGTTCTGACCAAACCATACGGTTTCGATACCCACCGCCACCGGCTCAAAACGAGCGATCACAGCGCCCACCTGCTGGCAAATTTTCAAAAGACGCCGGTCGAGAGGTGTCTCCCTGTCACCTGAAATGCATCCATAAGCAACACAGGACAAGTACGACCCCCGCTGGGATATCACTCCCCAACCCGTATGAGCCAAGCCCGGGTCAATCCCCAATATGTATCGTTCCTGCTTCACGCTCACCTCTTATAAACACAAACGTATGTTCGAATAATAACACAGTCCACCTCAATGATGCTGAAAAAGTTCGGTACGCGACTTAACAGGATGCCTCACTTGATTCTTTTCGTACGTTCAACAGAGCAAAAAATCACCGATCCTGGACAAAAAAGCCGTTTATGTGTCGTTTTCGGGCTGAAAGTGTTTTCGGAGATTCTGGTGAACCCGCTTTCCCCAGGTCGG
>CAYFWL010000002.1:0-25059 GCA_964346845.1 uncultured Eggerthellaceae bacterium
GTAATATCGACATGCACCAGGCTATGTTTGAAGATGTGCCCTTTGAGCACCCTCAGGTGTACCGCACAGCAGTACGCGAATACGGGCAGGCCATTCTCTGTGTGAGTGCACTGGCTATGTGCGCCGGTATCATCCGTTCGCTTGCTATCGATGAAGCACGCATTTGGTCTTTGGTAAACATCCTCTCTATGCTGGCGTCTTTGGCGGCAGCTTTCGCGCTGATGATGGTCTGGAAGAAGCGCGACCTGAGCGTCAACATCGTGAATGCCTACCATGGAGCGTTTCTCCTTATCATCACCGGCTTGCTATTTTTGCCCTTCCTGGGAGAGGGATATGAGCGCTGGTTCGCCTCCGTGCTTTATGCTGTCTACAAGATTGCGCTGCTCCTCATGATGATTCACGCCGCACAAGCTGCACGTGATCGCGGCATCAGCCCTATCTTCATTTACAGCCTGTTTTCTGGCGTCGTTTATCTGTTTCACAACAGCGGTTTTATCGCAGGCACTTTTGCCGAAGCCGTACAGGTTATGGGCATAAGCCCCCTAGCTGCGGTGGCCATTTTTGCCATCTGGCTCCTCAGTATCATGCATTTCATAGGTTTTGGCGGATGGCACCGTGAGCAGAAAAACCAGCATTCAAGCGTAAATCTCATAGAGCTGGTCGGTATGGTGGCATCAAAACCAGCGGCAGGTTTAGCGGTTCCCCCAAGTTCTCGAGACTCAACCGTCGAAAGCAGCGGTGCCACAAGAACAATTTCGGGCAAAAGCCCCTTGGATCCCTCTACTGAACGCCCTCTTGGCAAACAGCAGCCCCATGCAGAAGGTACCATCTATCACGACTTGCTCTCCAAACGAGTGGCGGTGATCAAGGCGCATTACCATCTGAGTGGGCGTGAGGCTGAAATCGTAGAATTGGTGGTGCGAGGAAACACGGTGCCACGCATCGCCGAAGAGCTGGTTGTTTCCGAAAACACGGTGCGAACGCATACAAAGCGCATCTACACCAAACTGGATATCCACAAGAAGCAGGAGCTTTTGGAGCTCCTCGACAGCGTAAAATCGAGCGACATCGGCCAGGGCAGCATCAGCCAGAGCGATATCGGCCAGGGCAGCATCAGCCGCTAACGGGGCTAATTATCGAAGCTTTTCTTCTTCGACACTTTCCAAGCCGCTTCATGCGATCCTGGGAAAACAGCACCGCCTGCTGTCCTTCGAATCGCTACCGACCTATCTCAGCATTGCTCAGGCTCGCTTTCTTTCAGCCTGCATGCTGTCGATGAACTCTTGGCTTAAATCGTTGAGGCCGATTGCCTTCCCGTCAAAATCGTAGCCGATAAACGCCTTGCGCGCTGTTGTTGACCGCGCATTCGAATTTTTTCGATCGAAGGCAAAGGAAAGCAGGTTTTTTATCATGATGCAGTCGGTCGCAAAGCTTATGTTCTCAATGTACCAGATATCGTTTTCAAATTGCTCATCCCAAGTCCAAGCATGATCCATTTTTGCGCGTGGGGGACATTCCAGCCCTGGTCGAACCGCTAGCCTCATTTTATGCCTCTCGCTGTAGCGCTGAGTATACTCAGGTACAAGAGGGCGCGGGCCTATCAAGCTCATGTCTCCTTTAAAGACACTCCAGAAATTCAAAAGCTCATCGAGCGATGTCTTGCGCATAAACCTGCCGAACTTCGTTACCCGCTGAGCAGCGGGAAGCAATTCACCGCGTTCATCGCGGTCGTTCGTCATATTTCTCAGCTTAACCAGCTCAAATGTTTTGCCCTCTTTGCCAACTCTCTGTTGCTTGAAGAAAATCGGACGCCCCACATCGGCAAACGTAATCAGAGCAAAAACCAGATTAAAAGGAAGCGAAACGATAAGCGCAACACCCGAAACAACAATATCCAGCAACCGTTTGATATATCTCGAATACAAAGTCGTACGAGGAACCGCAGGTTTTTGAATACTGTTCACCAAGGGAAGACGTTCCGCCGCAAGTTTTTCGGCAAGCGCCCAGCGTTGTGCTTTCGTAAGATTTTCCTGAGGCATTACGTTCTAACCATCACCTTGATATGCTCATCAATATCACCGAGTGCCCGCATCAGCTGATCTCTGCTGTCAAAAGCGAAAAAAGCTACACCTAATGCGTTGTTGGCACCGGAAAACACATTGACCTCAGCGCCAATCTGAACATACATATTCACGCGATAGAGATGTTCCTTTATTTCTTCGGTAAAGCATACCTCATTCAACCTGCCCTGCTCGAGCGTATGAAGCACAACGGAGCAATAGAACTTGTCATCGGCACCATCAAAGTCTATTTCCCCCACGTCTTCACCCAGTGCGCTCAAAACATTTGCCGCGACAAGATCGATACCCGAAACGTCTGAAAGCTGAATCGGTATCATATTCCCCCCCCGCCCGGGCACCAAGCTCCAGAACATAGGGAACATCCTGGTCCCCGATGATAACCTCCACGTTGAGCTCACCGAATCTTATCCCGAGCGATGTCACCAATTCCTGCAGGGTGGCTTTGACCTTTGCAAGCTGGCGCTCGCTCATCCCCGTTGGATACATCTCGCCAACAGGAATCAGGCATGCCCGCTCATCCCTCAGGCAACTCATCAAACCCCAAAAGCGAATCCGTCCCTCTACGACAAAATGTCACCGCCAATGACATGGGGAAATGACTGCTCGAGGTACTCTTCGGCAAGCAAGACAGAATTCCTCGCATAACTCGCCGCATGATTAATTGCCGGGCCAATCTCAAGCTTATCAGCAATGACGCTCACGCCTTTTGAGCCCGAAGAGTCCGTCGGCTTAATGACAAGGGGAAAATGGAAGCCCTTAACGTGTTCCCACACCGTATCCACGTCGGTAGCCGCATCGAACGAGTACGCCCGAGGACAAGGAAGCCCACTCGCAGAAAGATGCTTGCGAAAGAGATGTTTGACCGACATCGTTTCAACGGCGCTGAGGGGATTGGTCGGCAGCCCCAACTTCTCCGCAACATACGCCGCTGTTGGAGCCGCAGGATCCGAAGCATACGCCAGCACGCCATCGACCTCTTCCCTGATGGCAACCTCAAGCATCTTTTCACGATCCGTCGTGCTCTCAAGATAGAAGATATCAGCGTAGTTTTGCCCAGGGTTATCAGGCAGATAGTCACAGAGCACCGTACGATAGCCAAGCTTCTTCGCGGTTTGAATCGCCACAACCTGCTGCGCTGATCCACCCAGGAGCAATATTGATTTACCCATGCTGGACGCGCCCCTTGATAATGTCGCAGATGCGCACGACATCTGAAATCTCCAAGTCTGCAAAGAGAGGAAGCGTCAGCACCCGAGCAGACACCCATCGCGCAACGGGTGTTATGGCGGAATCATATTCGCTGCAATAGCATTCATAGTCGGACACCAACGGATAAAAGTACTTGCGTGCCCCCATGTGGTGTTTGGCAAGGAGCTCAAAGAGCTCGTCTCGGGTTGCCCCACACGCCGCTTCGTCGACCACAATCGGGTAGTACGCATAATTTGGCTTCGTCCCCGCTGCGATAATTGGCGTTTTGATACCGGAAACGCCATAAAGGTTTTCCTGATAAGCCTCAAACACGCGCTTGCGCTTCTCGATCTCTTCATCGATATGACGAAAATTGCATATGCCCATCGCGGCAGAAAATTCGTTCATTTTCGCGTTACCGCCGATGTAGGCAACGCTTTCTGGGTCTACGATGCCGAAGTTACCCCACTGAACAAGCTTATCGGAAAGCCCCTCATCGGCATAGGTGATCGCACCACCTTCAATGGTGTTGAACACCTTCGTTGCATGAAAGCTGAACATGCTTGCATCACCGAAAGCACCCGCTCCTACGCCTTGGTGTTCCACGCCAAAAGCATGCGCCGCATCGTAAATCACCTTCAACTTGTTCTTGTGCGCGATTGAGGCAATAGCGTCAACGTCGCAGATGTTTCCATACACATGAACAGGCAAAAGGGCGGCTGTTCTTTCCGTTATAAGCGGCTCGATTTTTTCAGGATCTATCGTGAAATCGTCTGGTTTTATATCGCAAAACACCGGCTTCAGGCCTTTTCTCACAAGAGCATGTACCGTGCTCACAAAGGTAAAAGGCGTGGTTATCACCTCATCACGCCCGTCTTTGCCCAGCTCCAAAGCTTCCAGAATGCATTCGAGCGCGCTGTGGCCGTTTACGAACAGCGCCGCATGCACAACCCCCAGGCGAACCCGAAGCTCATCTTCAAGCTGGCGATGCTTGGTTCCCCGGTTGGTGAGCCAGTGCGTATCCCAAAGCTCACGTATTTCATTGCAGTATTCTTCATAAGGTGGCATCGACGAGCGTGTGACAAGAATTCTTTTTCCCGTAGTCATAGCGACCAAACTTTCAATCAATCTTTCCGTGCCCGGCGTGTTCGTCTGCTACCCCTTGAGCTGCATACTTAGCCTCGGTGGCCTCCTTGACAGGACGCCACCACTGCTCGTTGTCCTTATACCAGCTGATCGTCCGCGCTAAGCCCGCCGCAAAATCGGTGTGCTGGGGCTGCCACCCCAGTTCATCTCGAAGCTTTTTGGCATCAATGGCGTAACGACGGTCATGGCCAGGGCGATCACGAACCCAGTCGAAATCATCAGCATCTTTGCCCATGCTCTTCAGGATAGCACGGAGCACCTCGATATTGCTTCGCTCACCATCGGCACCGATCAAGTAGTTCTCGCCGATACGGCCACGCGTCAGAATCTCCCAAACGGCCGATGAGTGATCATCGGTATGAATCCAGTCGCGCACGTTCAGCCCATCGCCATAAAGCTTGGGGCGCATACCGCACAGCAGGTTTGTTATCTGGTGCGGAATAAACTTCTCCACATGCTGACGGGGACCATAGTTGTTGGAACAGTTGGAGATGGTGGCCCTCACCCCAAAGGTTCTCACCCAGGCACGGACCAACAAATCCGACGCCGCCTTGGTGGAGCTATAGGGGCTCGACGGGCAATAGGGAGTCTCTTCGGTGAAGCGTGTCGAATCATCAAGTGCCAAATCGCCGTATACCTCGTCGGTAGAGATGTGGTGCAGGCGCACGTTGTGATTACGCGCTGCCTGCAGCAGGGTGTAGGTACCCTCGATGTTGGTCTTTAAAAAGGGAGAAGGGTCGGCAATCGAATTGTCGTTGTGGGATTCAGCCGCAAAATGCACGCAGGCATCAGCACCCGCGAACAGACGCTCAACCAATGCAGCATCACAGATATCGCCCACAACAAGAGTGACTCGATCTTGTGGAAGACCTGCGAGGTTTTCTGGATTACCCGCATAGGTCAGCTTATCCAGCACCGTGATGCGCACGTCAGCTTGGTGTTCTACCACCCAGTGCGTGAAATTGGAACCGATGAAGCCAGCTCCGCCGGTCACGATTATATTTTTCGGCTCGAAGACACCGGTCAAGGACGCTCTCCCTTCTTAAAATGCCGAACTATTGCGAATTCGACCATCAGCGACCATCTTCAAATACTGGCCGTAGGGAGATTTTCCGTAACATTTGACGGCCCTCGTGAGCGTTTCCAAAGAGATCCATCCATTATTGAATGCAATTTCTTCGAGCGAAGCTATCTGCACACCTTGGCTCTCTTCCACCGCACGAACATATTCAGCCGCCTTATAGAGACTCTGAACAGTGCCCGTATCAAACCACGCTGAGCCGCGATGGAGCAGCTGAACGCGAAGGGAGCCATCTTCCAAATACCTTTGATTCAGCGAGGTTATTTCAAGCTCGCCCCTCTTGGAAGGCGTTACCTCTTTAGCCCACTCAACAACGCGGTTGTCGTAGAAATACAAACCCGTCACCGCATAATTGCTCTTTGGCTTCTTGGGCTTTTCCTCGATTGAAATGGCCTTTCCGTCTTTGTCGAACTCAACGACGCCAAACCTTTCGGGGTCAGACACGTAGTAGCCAAATATCGTCGCCCCGCTTTCCTTAGCAGCAGCTTCTTTCAGGCGACGGGTCAACCCGCCCCCATAAAAGATATTGTCTCCAAGGGTCAGTGCAACAGAATCGTTTCCTATGAAGTCCTCACCAATGATGAACGCCTGAGCAAGCCCATCGGGACTCGGCTGAATAGCATACGAAAGATTCACGCCAAATTGGCTTCCATCCCCTAAGAGGTTTTCGAAATTAGGGAGGTCATGAGGCGTCGAGATGACCAAAATATCCCTGATACCGGCAAGCATAAGGATACTCATAGGATAATAAATCATCGGCTTGTCATATACCGGCAAAAGCTGTTTTGAGGTAACCGTGGTCAAAGGATAAAGACGGGTGCCCGACCCGCCAGCAAGAATAATGCCTTTCATGAGAAAGCACCCCCGCAATCTGTGTATAAAGGCTCAAGACGAGACAAGCGAAACGACCCATTGAATCCACTGAAACATATCGGCATTACTTGCTCCCCGGTGTCGCACGAAAACGTATTTTCTTCGCACGCTCAACATAGCTCAAAAGACAAAATGGTTCACTTACTCTCACTGAGGATTATCCCCCAAAATAGAAGCCCAAACAAGTCATGAGACAGGAATGCGAGCGACAGCTCCGATAAGAGGAGCTCATAGAAGGACGGAGCACCCTTCGGTACTCCGTCCTGTGCTCCGTCTTGAGAAGACCTGGGGAACTTCTTTTTGCCCCCTCGCCGTTTAATATCGTGCCGCCCGAAGCCGGGGCTGCTGGCCGCAACTGCATTGCGGCGAAAAGGTCGCCTACCCCAGCAAGCTATCGAAGTCGAGTGGCCCCTCAACACGGCACTGATACGCACCCGATGCATCCACATCGAAGAACACGTGGCTCTTGTCACGCAGATCGCCCGTAACGGCCATTGCGGCAATGCGGTCAACAATCTCCTTCTGAATCAAACGTTTCAGCGGACGGGCACCGTAGACGGGATCAAAGCCGTCGATAGCCAGCTGCTGCACCACACCGGGGCTTACATCCAAGCTGATGTGGCGGTCGGCCAAGCGCTTGCGCACCTCGTTGATCTGCAGGTCAACAATGGGTTCCATATTGGCGATGCTCAGCTCATGGAAGGTAATGATCTCGTCGATACGGTTCAAGAACTCGGGGCGGAAGGTGCCACGCAGGGCATCGTCGATCTTGCGCTGGAATTCCGCCATGCGCTTGATGACTGCCTCGGGACTCATCTGCGCCAAATCCTCCAGCGTCTCCCCGGTGCTTCCCTCTTCGGCATGGGGACGCAAGAATTGGCTGCCCACGTTGCTGGTCATGATGATCACCGCGTTCTTGAAGTTCACCACGCGACCCTGGCCATCGGTCAGACGGCCATCGTCGAGCACCTGCAGCAAGACGTTGAACACATCAGGGTGCGCCTTCTCGATTTCATCCAACAGGATGACCGAGTAGGGCTTGCGGCGCACCGCCTCGGTCAGCTGACCACCCTCGTCGTAACCCACGTATCCCGGAGGGGCACCAATAAGGCGCTGCACGCTGAACTTCTCCATGTATTCGCTCATGTCGATGCGCACCATATTGCGCTCGCTGTCAAACAGATACTCGGCCAGCGCCTTGGCAAGCTCAGTCTTGCCCACACCGGTGGGACCCAAGAAGAGGAAGCTGCCGATGGGACGATTGGGGTCGGAAAGGCCTGCACGCGAACGACGAATCGCTCCTGCAACAGCGGAAACAGCTTCGTCCTGCCCTACCACGCGCTCGTGCAGCTTCTCTTCCAGGTCGGCAAGCTTCTGCATTTCGCCCTGCATCATCTTGGACACGGGAATGCCCGTCCATGCAGAAACGACCTCGGCGATTTCATCCTCGGACACCTCTTCCTTCAGAATCGCACCCTCTTCCTGGCGCTGGTTCAAGCTGTGCTCAGCTTCTGCCAGCTGCTTTTGCAGCTCAGGAATGCGCGCGTAGCGAATCTCGGAGGCCCGGGACAAATCGCCTTCACGCATGGCCTTTTCCTCGTCGATCTGGGCGGTTTCCAAGTTGGCCTTGATACCAGCCACCTTCTCGATGACATCCTTTTCGTTTTGCCACGCGGCTTTGCTCGCGTTCAGCTTGTCTTTAGCGGCGGCGATATCGCGACGCAGGTTTTCCAAGCGCTCCTTAGAAGCGTCGTCGGTCTCTTTCATCAGCGCCTGCTCTTCGATCTGCATCTGGGTGAGCTTGCGCTCAGCCAAGTCAACCTCTTCGGGCATGCTGTCAATCTCGATGCGCAGACGGCTCGCTGCTTCATCCATGAGATCGATGGCCTTATCAGGTAAGAAGCGGTCGGAGATATAGCGGTTGGAAAGCTCTGCGGCGGCTACGATGGCGCTATCCTTGATGCGTACACCATGATGGATTTCGTACTTTTCCTTCAGGCCGCGCAGAATGGCGATCGTGTCTTCTACCGTAGGCTCGCCAATGAGCACCTGCTGGAAACGACGCTCCAGGGCAGCATCCTTTTCCACGTACTTGCGGTATTCATCCAGCGTGGTGGCACCGATGGCATGCAGCTCACCACGGGCCAAGGCGGGCTTCAGCATATTGCCCGCGTCCAGAGAGCTGTCACCGCTCGCACCGGCACCCACAATAGTATGCAGCTCATCGATAAAGAGGATGATGCGCCCATCGGACTGCTTCACTTCGCGCAGCACGGCCTTCAGACGATCCTCGAACTCACCGCGGTATTTAGCACCAGCCATCATGGCGCCCAAATCGAGCGCGATGATGTCGCGGTCGCGCAGCGTAGTGGGCACATCTCCCGCCACGATACGCTGAGCCAAGCCCTCCACGATGGCGGTTTTGCCCACACCCGGCTCGCCGATGAGCACCGGGTTGTTCTTGGTACGGCGCGAAAGCACCTGGATGGTGCGACGGATTTCCTCAGAGCGGCCAATGACTGGATCGAGCTTGCCCTCACGCGCCTGCTGAGTCAGGTTCTGACCGTACTGTTCCAAGGCCTCAAACTGGGGCTTTTCCGTTTGGCTGGTCACGCGAGTATCGCCGCGCAGCTCCTCATAAGCAGACTCGATATTCTTGCGAGTCACGCCAGCGGCGGAAAGCAGGCGGCCGGCAGCTGTCTTGTCCTCGGAAAGGGCAATAAGCAGATGTTCCGTGGTGGCATAGCTATCGCCAAGTTTTTCGGCGGCCTTCACCGCGTTATCCAGAACGCTCATAAGCGCCTGCCCGGGAACACCCTGCATGCCCATAATGCCGCCCGACTGCTTAGGCATGCGAATGATTTCGTCATCCACGTTCACCATAAGCGACGAAGGGTCAGCGCCGATGCGCTTGATAATAGCGGAAATGTTGTTTTCGCTGCGAGTCAGCAGCGCTTTGAGCATATGGATGGGCTCCGCCTGCGCGCTTTCAGCATCTGAGGCGATAGCCATAGTTTCTTGCAGCGCTTCCTGTGCTGTCAGCGCCAGTTTCTGTAAATTTCCCATGTTCATAAGGAGTACCTCCAGATGATGACAAAGGGACAGGTCATTTGTCATCATTTTCGCGGTATGAATGATGACAAATGACCTGTCCCTTTGTCATCATTGTGTTCGCTCTATGGAAGGTAGCGAACAATAGCGGTATTGCCGACCAGCGAGCTTACTGACTCGCGGGTTTCCATCTCATGAACCCGATCCGCCAAGCGGCGAACGCGACGATGTAAGTCGTCGATTTCTGCATCCCGATCATCCAAGCGACCCTGAAGATCCAGAATGCGGATAACACCAGCCAGATTGATTCCTTCGCTGGTCAGCTCGTTGATAAACTCCAGACGCTCGATGTCCGCCTGAGAATACATGCGGGTGTTGCCACTGGTCCGCTGAGGTGTGACCAGGCCTTTTTGTTCGTAGGTGCGCAAGGTCTGGGGATGAACGCCAGCTAATTCAGCAGCCACGCCAATCATGTAAACGGGCCTATTTCGGTCATTTACTGCCATTGTCTCAGCTCCTCGTTCGTTGCGTTCATATAGTCTTCCATAGCCTTGCGCTGACCGTCATTCAACTCAGCAGGCAAAGTAATAGCCAGGCGAATACGCAGGTTGCCCCTGCCTTCGCCCTTCATACGGGGCGCGCCACGGCCCTTCACCAAGAGCTCTTGTCCCGTCTGGGACCCCGCAGGCACCTTCACACGCACTTTGGCACCATCGGGCGTGGGCACCACAACACTGGCACCCAAAGCCGCTTCCGCAGGGGAAATAGGCGTGTTCACGATAACGTCTGCCTGGTCGCGCTCGAAGTACGGGTGGGGCTCAATAGCCAAAGTCACCAGCAAATCGCCGTTGCCATCAGGCCCCGGCATACCCTTGCCACGATAGCGCAGACGTTTTCCATCGGTGGTACCAGCAGGAATCTTCACGACCATCTGCTGCTTCTCCTGCGAAACCGACGTACGCAAGCTCACCTTTTTCTCAGCACCAGCGAAAGCTTCCTGGAAGCTGATCTTCAGGGTAACGGTGATGTCCTTTCCCTTTTCGGGAGTCGCCGCGCCGCGACAACTGCCGCTTCCACAGCTACCGCCTGAAGGTTGCGCACCTCCAAAGCCGCCGAAGCCACCGAAGCCGGGAATGCTGCTGAAACCGGAAAAATCGCCGCCGCCTGCGGTTTTGCCACCTTGGCTGAAATCCCAGTTGGTTCCAAAAGCTCCTTCACCCTTGCGGATGCTTTCCAGAATCTCAGACCAGCTGCCAAAACCACTGAACATGTCGCCAATATTTTCGAAGCCGCTAAAGCCAGTGCCCCCTGCATAGGGATTGCCGCTTGCCGACCCGTACTGATCGTAGAGCTCGCGCTTTTTCTCATCACCTAAGACTTCGTACGCCTCGTTGATGTCCTTGAACTTTTCTTCATCACCACCAGCATCAGGGTGGTTCTCGCGGGCGAGTTTGCGATACGCCTTCTTAATCTGCTCAGGCGTGGCATTTCGCTCAACGCCCAAAGTCTTATAGTAATCGGGGGTTGTAGCCATACGCCACCTCCTAAAAACAAGGGCGAGCCTTGTGCCGCTCGCCCCATACGTTTACGTTTCTCCGTAGTTGATTCGGGGCAAAGCCCTGATGAATCCCTACTCTGCTTCCTCAGCCCGCTGAGGACCACCACTGGTGATCACCACGGTAGCAGGACGCAGCACCTTGGAACCCATCTTGTAGCCCTTCTGAAGCACCTGAGCCACCGTCTCATCCGGCACCGACGGATCGGGAATCATCTGAACCGCCTGAGCCTCAAGGGCATTGAATGCCTCGTCCTGGGGATTGAGCACCACAACGCCGCCCTTGGTCAGAGCATCCACCAGTTTACTGAGCACAGCCTTGGTGCCATCCAGCATACCCGCTTCGCCATTATTGCTGCCGTAGTCGATCGTACGCTCAAAGTCGTCCAGCACGGGAATCAGATTGTCCACCAGCTTTTCAGTGGCGCGCCTCTTGTCCTCTTCGCGCTGCTCGTTCATGCGGCGGCGATAGGTGTCCCACTCCGCATGAAGGCGCAGGTACTTTTCCTTCAGCTCCTCGATTTCGGCCTTAGCAGCTTCCAGCTCCTCGGCGGTGCTTATCACAGCTTCGACCTCAGCCATGACAGCCTCTTCATCCGTGGCTGCCGCTGTCTCCGAGCCCTCAGGCTCGGAGACGATTTCGGCTTCGACGGCGGGAGGGAAAGGGGAAGCTCCAGCGTCGCGGGGATCTCCCTGTTCAGGTTTTAGGGTCATTGTTCACTCACCTTGCCCTGCAGATTATTTGCTCTCGTCTTCGTCAACAACTTCATAGTCTGCCTCAATGGGGCCATCGTCTTGGCCATCCTGAGGCGCTGCACCACCTGCTGCCTGCTCGGTGGAGTACGCAATCTCAGCCAGCTTGTACCCCGCCTGCTGCAGCCTCTCGTTAGCTGCCTTGATCTCTTCGATGTCGGTACCCTCCAGAGCCTTACGTGCCTCAGCGATAGCCTCTTCGGCATCCTTCTTCACGTCTTCGGGAACCTTGTCGCCAATTTCGGCAATCGTCTGCTCGGTAGCGTTTGCCAAACCATCGCAGTTGTTGCGGATTTCCACCTCTTCCTTGCGCTTGGCATCGGCCTCAGCGTTAGCCTCGGCGTCTTTCACCATGCGATCGACTTCGTCATCGGACAGCGCGGTTGAACCGCTGATGGTAATCTGCTGCTGCTTGCCCGTGCCCAAATCCTTGGCGGACACGTTCACGATACCGTTGGAGTCAATGTTGAAGGTGACCTCAATCTGAGGAACGCCGCGACGAGCTGCAGGAATGCCGGTCAGCTGGAAACGACCGAGGGTCTTGTTGTCGTTTGCCATAGGACGCTCACCCTGCAAGACGTGAATCTCAACAGCCGTCTGGTTGTCGGCAGCAGTGGAGTAAATCTCAGTCTTACGTGCCGGAATGGTGGTGTTGCGGTCGATCAGCTTGGTCATGACGCCACCCAGGGTCTCAACGCCCAAAGACAGCGGGGTTACGTCCAGAAGCACGATGCCCTCAACGTCGCCGGAAAGAACGCCGCCCTGAACAGCCGCGCCCATAGCAACGACCTCATCGGGGTTCACGGACATATTGGGCTTCTTGCCCGTCAGACGCTCAACAAGCTCCTGAACAGCGGGCATACGCGTGGAACCGCCCACCAGAATCACTTCATCAAGCTCGCCGGGGCGCATGCCGGCATCCTTCAGGGCCTTTTCCACCGGCACCTTGCAACGGTCCAGCAGGTCCTTGGTGATGCGCTCGAACTCGATACGCGTCAGGGTGTACTCCAGATGCTTGGGACCCGCAGAATCCATGGTGATGTAGGGCAAGTTGATGTTGGTCTGGCTCGTCGCGGAGAGCTCCATCTTGGCGCGCTCAGCGGCTTCTTTCAGGCGCTGCAGAGCCATGGGGTCTTGACGCAGGTCAACGCCCTGCTCTCCCTTGAACTTATCAGCCATCCAGTCGATGATGCGCTGATCCCAGTCATCACCGCCCAAGTGGTTGTCGCCCGAGGTAGCGGCAACCTCGAAGACGCCATCGCCCAGCTCCAGGATGGATACGTCAAACGTACCGCCGCCCAGGTCGAAGACGAGAATCTTCTGGTCCTTGTTTACCTTATCTAAGCCGTACGCCAGGGCTGCCGCCGTGGGCTCGTTCACGATACGCAAAACTTCCAGACCAGCGATCTTGCCAGCGTCCTTGGTTGCCTGACGCTGAGCATCGTTGAAGTAGGCAGGCACGGTGATAACAGCCTGCGAGATGCTTTCGCCCAAACGTGCTTCGGCGTCATTCTTCATTTTCTGCAAAACCATCGCGGAGATTTCCTCGGGAGTGTATTCCTTGCCCTCGATGTCGATGACGGCACGGCCATCCTTGCCGGAAACGACCTTGTACGCAACGGTCTTCTGCTCTTCTTTGGTCTCGTTGAAGGAACGCCCGATGAAACGCTTAACGGAGGACACCGTGTTGACGGGGTTCGTGACTGCCTGGTTCTTAGCAGCCTTGCCAACGACGCGTTCGCCGTCTTTGCGGAAGCCTTCTACCGAAGGAGTGGTGCGGTCGCCTTCAGCGTTGACCAGAATTTCGGGCTCACTACCCTCCATGACCGCCATAGCGGAATTAGTGGTGCCCAAGTCGATGCCGAGAATCTTTGCCATGAGTATCATCCTTTCGTTGATGATTATTTGAACCCAATGATGCAGTTCTTTTCTGTTGCTGGTAATCATAAAATCTTAGTTACACACTGTCAAGTTTGCTTTTATAGCGCGTTTAGATTTTGTTACTTTTGTGATGAAGGGGCACGGAAGACTCCGTGCCGACGAAGACTTTAGCAGCAAAGAGCAACAAAAATCCCCCTGACCAGCAGGGGGATTTTCAGACGTTTTGCTAATTACTCGGAATTAGTCTTCAGCGATCTCGGTGATTGTACCCATAGGGCACTCTTCCAAGCAGTCGCCGCAACCAATGCATGCATCTTCATTCACGGTGTCAACGGTGCCGCCAACAACTTCCAGAACATCGTTGGGGCAGGCATCAACGCAAATGCCACAGCCAATGCATTCCTCAGCGTCAATTACGGGATGTGCCATGAGAAACCTCTCTCTCGTGTAAATTTCAGGTACTCCTGTGAATCCGACTGGTGGGTCGAAACCCGTTGTGTGCCCAAAATACCAAACACGTCCCTATTTGCAAGGGCATTCTTTTGTTTTTCTCAAGTTTCAGAGGAACGGTTGCCGTATCGTCACTTTGGTCGTATTTTTTTGCGCAAAGAGCCCTAGGGTAACGAAGTGGGACCTGGGTGGCAGCTGCGGCCTTGGTGGCGGCCTCTACCTAGATGGCGGCAGCAGCGTCCCTGCTTGCATCCGCAGCTTAGGTGGCAGCCGCGACCTTGCTTGCAGCCGCGACCTTGCTTGCAGCCGTACCCTGGGTGGCAGCTGCGTCCTTGATGATAGGGGCGGCTGCCTTCTTCGTCCTTGTGCGCCAATTGCTGCGTCAACGTCGTGATATGCTTGGCAAGCGCCCTCGATCGCGAAGTGGGCTACCTTTCTTCGTCCCCTCTTAGACCCAAAATCCCCCTGAGAATCCCCAAGTCCTCGCACCAAGGCCCCCGTCTCACCCCTTGGCTTTCCCGCCGTCTGCCCGCTTTACCTTCGCATGCGCATAAAAGAGCGGAATGAGAGAGCGTCTAGCAAATACGCGGAAGCTGCTCACCCACCAGCATATCCAGCACCCGCATGCTGCCAAAAGCGGTGCGCAAGAACACCTTGTTGCCGCGACCCTTCGTAGACGCAGAAACCTCTCCGATAATGGCGGCATCTTGACCATAGACGTCGCTGCGCAGAGCGGCAAGAGCGTCTTCTGCCTGGTCAGCGGGCACAACGCACACCATCTTACCCTCGTTCGCCACTTGGAACACATCGTAACCCAGCATCTCGCAAGCACCGCGCACCGCATCCTTCACGGGCACGGACGCTTCATCCACTGTGAAATCGACATTCGATTGGCTGGCCAGTTCGTTGAGGGTGGATGCCAGACCTCCGCGCGTAGGATCGCGAAAACAGCGCACGCTCGGTGCCGCCGCAAGCACCTTAGCGATCAGATGATTCAGGGGCGCCGCATCGCTTTCGATGTCAGCGAAGAAACTAAGCGCCTCGCGCTGACTCATAATGGTGATGCCATGATCGCCCACGGTACCGCTGACCAGCACTTTATCACCGGGTCGACAGTACTGACCCCCAAGATTGACGCCTTCGGGCAGCACACCTATGCCGCTGGTGTTGATTAACACGCCATCGCCATGACCGCGATTCACCACTTTGGTATCGCCGGTCACAATGCGCACGCCAGCCTCTTGTGCCGCTTTGGCCATAGATGAGCAAATACGTTTCAAATCGGAGATGGGATACCCCTCTTCCAAGATAAAACCGCAGCTCAGATAGAGTGGCGTAGCGCCGCTGGTAGCCACATCGTTCACGGTGCCGCACACAGCAAGGCGACCGATATCGCCGCCCGGGAAGAAGTGAGGCGTTACCACAAAGCTGTCCGTAGAAAACGATAGACGGCTGCCTTCGGGAAGGGAAAGCACGGCCGCATCATTGCCCGCTAGCAATTCATCGCCGGCATAAGCTTCAAAAAACACCTCGTCGATAATGCGTTTCATCATCGAGCCGCCACTCCCGTGGCCCAGCATGACCTTTTCGTCCATAGGAACTCCTCAGTTATATGCACATATGCGAACGGGCACGCTCCCCTGGCAAGACACATGCCCGCCCATTGCTGTCGCACGGTACGCCGTCACCTGGCATTTCGCCCCTTTGATGGCCGTCCGCTCCGCTGCCCTGCCGTGCCCCCTGCCGTGCCATGACCAACGGGGCAGCGAGCAGGACATCAGCTAAACGCCCAAGAGGCGTTGACCAAACACTCAACGCCCGCCCCACGCTGCACGAAGAAGGGCAGGTTCAGCAAGAACAAGCGCGGGATGCCTCCCTCTCGCTCGCTCTCACATATGCTCATCGATTTTGGTAACCACCAAGCGACCGTTCTTCACACCCTTGCAGCCCAGAATCATGTCGGCAATTTCTTGCACGAGCGACATCTTGCCCCGCAGCACAATCACTTCCAGGCAGAAATGTGCATCCAGATGTACGTGCATGGTGGACACCACGGCATCGCAATGGTGATGCTGGATGGCGTGCAGGCGGTCCTGCAAGTCGTTGGCGTGATGATCATAGGCAATGGTCAGCGAGCCAAATACCGATGAGCTCGGTTCGGCGCATTCCTCTTCGATGAGCGCGTCACGTACCAAATCACGCACGGCCTCGCTGCGATTCTTTGCCACGCCGCGACGCTCCACCAAATCGTCGAATCGTTCCAGCAGATCCTTGGGCATAGCCACGGAAAAACGAGTTAGCTCCTGCGTCATTTACACCAGACTCACTTTCACGCCACGGACGTTTTCCGCATCTTCTTCCAGAAGGTCTTTGGCCTCATCAAGCAGGGCTAACACCTCATCCAAGAGCGCCTGGGCTTCATGCATTTTTTCATGGGCGCTTTCGAAACCGGCATCTTCAGCCTTATGGGCCAGCTTATGAGTCCAGCGGCGCTCCAGCTTGACATGGTCGCAAATCTGCTCAACCATCTGATCGAACTGCTCGACATTTACTCCGTTGGTACACATGGGATATCCCTTTCTGTCGCGTGCGTGGCGTATTGCAGGAACGCGGCGAATCGGATTGCCGAAAGCCGGGCTACCAGGGTGAAGACGAGCAAGCAAGTCACGGTCTTGAGCACGCGCCACCCAACACGGCGCACTATCTTTTCTCGTGCTATTATTACTCATACTACCTTGTTTGCAAACAATCTTTGGAGCTGGTGTGAATTCTTCCACAAAAAGTAATATGTACTCTGTGGCGCGTGATACCGTCTTGGTAGAATACGCAGCCTACGTTCAGCCTGTCACGACTCCCTGCTCCTTTTTGTTCTGCGTAGTGTGCGCTCGGACGCCCAGTTCAGCAGTTATCGAAGCTCTCTCCAGCTCTGCTCAAGCTCTAGGCTACCAAAAGGCTGCCTGCTTTTTTGTAAGCACGCTGCGTGACTCCGCAGAAAGGCTTGGCCCCCCTGACTTATTCCGCCTCATTGAGGGCATCGACCCCCTCGTGCTGATAGCAGCCGACAAAGAAGCCGCGGAGGAACTAGGGCAGGCCTATCGTGACGCACAGGGACCCCACCTTTTTGAACGGGATAAATACCAGCGCATTCTGGGCCGTGACGCTGTTGTTTTCAGCTCTTTTGAAGCTCTGTTGGAAAAGCCAGAAGATAAGCAAAAAGCCTGGTCGTTATTGAAGAAGCTTCCTAAAATCGGGTAGCTTCTTGTGCTTGTTTGCCCACCCTGCCCCGTCTCAACCACCATTTCGCCCTATGCTACCAGGTCTTCTCGGGAAGCCTTGGTTAGGAGTGATGACGGTCATCCCTGCTGGCCGTCATCGGATCTAGACTATAGGGCTTTGATAGGTTTTCCCTCTGATATCATGACAGCATCTTCCTTCAATGAGATGACCGATATACGAATCAACGGGCCTTCTTCTTGCCCCTTTTGCGCCTTCCCCCTTGGGCAGCAAAGCGCATACGCTCTTCGTGCATTGGGAACAGCTGAAGGGCAAGAGCGGCAATGATGAATACGAAGAAAGCAACAAGAAGGCCAAAAGGAATAGCCTTTGGAGTAACTGAGCCAGCCAAAAATGAGCAGATTAGACTGATCACACCAAAAACAACCAATATCCAGAAGAGCCTGCTCATTTTGCGGTAAGCAGGCGTATCGATATTACGCAGTTTCCATTCCAAGGTAGTCTTCTCGTCTTCTTCACGAAAACGATTAATAACGCTTTGGGACGTTCTATTCAAAGCTCCAGAAACCTTGTTTCCCTTATGCTTTCCTTTGCTATTTGCCATGACGAAAATCGCTTTTCTCTCCAATGCCTACAGAAATTAAGCTACTTGCCCATTTTAGCAACATTTATTTTGCAAAAAGGGCATATCGCAGCAGTCAGAGTAGGTGCCTTTTTATGCACCTCGATTGACACCGTTTCGGAAGGGCCCACCATCGCAAAGATGGTAGGCCCCTCCTCCAAGCCAGATGAACATCAGGCTTTTATCTCAGATCTAAGCCCCCATGGCGAATGAGGCATGCCTGGAACATTGGGCTTAGACGCAGGAGCAACCGGCGCACCGGGAGCCTTAGGTGCACCAGGAGCCGTTGGCATACCGGGAGCGCCCTCCAAAGCACTGGCTGGCAATTCCGCGCCACATTCTTGACACCGCACTCGGGACATGTTTTATCAAGACTTACTTCTGCTGGCCTAAAACACATATTGCACCTCGCTATACATCGATATCCAACTTAAAATTGTCGTAATTCGCCTCTCTATACGTTTTATAGGGGAGCTGTTCCACAACAACTTTCACTTTATCCAAATCCCTGAAACCACGGGAAATCATCTCGTTCACGCACACGCCTTCGAAGTCTAGTTGAGGCTTAGGGGCGCATCCATCCAAGTCAATAGAATAAAGACCACAACGCATCTTATACTCTGGAACGATTTCCCCATATTCGGATCCATGCTCTGCACGCTTGACCACAACATCGACTCCCTCATTCATGATTCCTCTTGCAAGCAACTCATCGTAATCGTGAGGCTCGAGCGCCAAGAGGCCCCTGAAATCCGTCATTGTTGGCACCATGTAAAATGATCCAACGGTCTCGTATGTCACACCCATAATCCCCTCCGTTTCAAAGCGCTAACGCTGTTTGTAAGCGTTTTTGTCCAAATCCCATTGCGACCAACCCTGAATATTCTGCGCATTATGAAGAGCGTTTTCGTCATAAACAGGGCGAGCCACATTATTCATGCCTCGCGCCACCGTATCCACGAAAGACTTAGCCCGCACAAGCCAGTTTTCACAATCTTTACCATATTGATCGAAGGGCATTAGACCACGCTTTGCAAAATCCCTAAAAGGAAGACGCATATAGTCTTCCAACTCATTTTGCAACCAGGTTTGTTCTCCCCCGCCAATCGAACCCGTCTTCATTACCGTAACTTCATAGCAGCGATACGCCATACGAGCTGCTTGGCAAAAAGCATGAAGGCATAATTTCAGCTGCGCGCTTTGCTCCGAGCCTTCTTTAGCCGACCGAGCTTTTTCGAGACAATCTTTCGCTCGGGTTAGTGAATCGTAGGCATCTTGTATGCTTGCCCCCATTGGTTTCATCTCCTTCGCCAATCTTTAGAGCATCAAACGAAATACGCAACATGTCATTAATTAGAACAACTCATCGATTTTATCGTCATCGGTTACAGAGATAACGCTCTTGGCGGCCTTCCTGTTGATCTTCTCAAAGTGATATGCCTCATCCCAAGTAATAACCTCCCACGTATCCTTGCCACGGTCCTCCTTGGCGCGCTTCATGGGATTATATTGACGCAGGGGATGATTTTCGATTTCAGGAACAGCTAGGCAACGCATACACAGACGCCCATTGTACATAGGACTCTTGGGATCGCCTTCGATTTTAACCAGCTTACCGTCCTTATCGGTGTAATGCAAAACGCCGCAGCCGTTATGGCATCCAGGAGCTGTCCACTGGACATTACGGGTAACCGTCAAGTCACCCTCTTGCCAGGTCCACTCATCGCGATACAGTTCATCGTTTATTTTTCTCGGACATTTAGCCATTGCGTCTCCCCTCTCTTTTCTCACTGTTTCTTGTCTGGCCAGCCCAATAGCTGACACGCTGGATTGACAAAGGAGCGCCCATTTGCCCGGAAGAGCGCATAGCTGTGCAATCTATTATGCGTTAATGCAATTGTCCTCTGTTAAGGGGACTCACAACAATCGGATTTCAGACTGATTTTTGCTAAACTGGCTTTAAAAACAGGGTTGAAAATCAAAAATGATAGAGGATGATTCATTGACAAAATACCTGATAGGAACGTAAACCTAATAAGTATTGACTCATGAGCGTGTATCTCCATTTTTCACAATTAGCTGGTAAAGAAGCTCCTATCAATAATCAAATTTCAACCCTCAAGAGAAGAGACAGCAAAATTCCTGCACGATAGAATTAAATTGCAAGAAACTATGAAGAGAGGACCTTATGTGCGGCTATTTTTGTACCGGCTGTGGAAAATGCGGCAATGCGAAAATAAACAAGCCCGTCTCCGCAGGCTTTTGTCCCATTTGCAATAAGCCCATCCCCGATGGCTTCGAAAAGTGCCCTATCTGCGGAGCACCAACTATCAACTCTCCGGGGTTAAAGCCCAAAGCCAAGTCCCATTCATAGCGCCCCCTTCTTTTCGCACCGAAAAAAAGCTCCCCCGTTTCCCGAGGAGCCTCGCGTTCGTGCATATAAGCAATCGGCAACCGCTACAGGTAATCGCTGGGCTTCTTGTCCTTACCCCTTGCAAACACGGTTACATCACCCAAGAGCGTCATGGTAATCTTCCCATTGGAGATGCTGGCATCACTCATCCCTAAAGTTTCTTGGTTTGGTTTGAAGATGATAGTCTCGCCACCAACGTAATCCCAGGTGCCCTCGTTGTCCAGACCCACCATAACCAGATGAAACGTCTTGTCTTCATCTAGGTTGATGAAGAGCGTGAACCCCGATTTCTCCAGCTCGGCAATCGTGTCGTGGCTCGTACCGTTCGCGCCCTGAATCTCGTACAGATCATAGGTGCCCGCAATCTTATCGGATCCCCCGCAACCCACCAACGCGCACGCCAAAGACACCGCACACAGGGCAATCAAAATGATTTTTGCTCGCTTCATGGAACCGCTCCCCTTCATCATGGGTTTGCTGTTTAGCATACGGCAAAGAAAAGCAGTTCAAAAGGCAAGAATAAGGTTCTTGAGAAAACCCACAAAGAGGGGCACATTTGCAACACATACGCCTTTGTCGAGAGGAAGGTTGTGCGAAACCGCGACAGTCCGCACAAAAGCGTCCTGGGCCCTTTTTTCTGACAGAATCGCCTTAGGGATTGCAGCAGCCAGAAGGCGCAAAGCCAGCGTCCATGATCTCTTCGGGTGAACTGGTGGTGTATCGACGGTTCCTTTCAGCAGAGGCAAGAGCGTTTTCGCACGTGATATGGTGAAACTTCATGGTCTTGACGTTCAACACGTAAGCAGCAGCATCGGGCGAATCCACAAAGGCCAGAAAAGCCGCTGCATCGGGAACGGGCAACTTGTCGGAACCCGAATCGGCATCAGCATCGGAACCGGAGCCACCGTCGGCGCCAGAGGCGGAACCAGACCCAGACCCTGCGCCGGTACCAGCACCCCCATCATCGCCCGACACCGCAGTGCCCTTCTGCCGCTTTTCGTCATACATGAGACTGCCTGGCGCCGCCAGTTCGCTTTCGCCGGTGCGGTAGTCGATGTCAACCCCCGGCTCGACATTGTAGAAAAAGGCGCAAAACTGCACTGATTCGCCTCGATCTTCCAGGGAATAGGCCTCCATCAAAATGCCATCGCATACCAGATTATCATCGGTGAACAGCGGCGTCGATCGATACGCCACATGATTGCCTGTCTCGCGCACATAGAACAATACTTCCTGCTCAAAGGGCACCTGTGCCGTATTCATCGTACGCGTGCCCGTCACCAAATTGCGCTCGTTGGCCTCCTCGTTGGTCAGACTCCAAGCAATCAGATGACAGCGATTGTACAACGACAAACCATCCACGAAGCTGTATTCTACGCGCTGCCACCCCGTAGGCCTCACCATACCGATGTATCCACGGCCCTCCGAGGGCATGGTGTCTTTGCCCACAACGGCAAACGTACCCGTACAGCGCCCCAGCGTATCCAACGCGCCATACACCTCGGTACCGTAAGCTTGGCTCAAGTCCTCTTCGGTGAAAAAAGGCTTATTATCGTTGAGGGTCACAAAAGATGACCCCGTAGCCCCCGCATAAGCAGGAATCGAAGGAACTTGGGTGAGCAGAGGAGCTTTGAGCGCCGTGGGAGAAGGCGAGGCAATTACCGGCTCAGACGTGCTATCCGATCCGCCGACTGTCGGCAAAAGCTGGCATGCCGAAAGGGTGAGCAGCGAAACAAGCAAGCACAACAAAGCAAGAATGCGCCGCATAACCACCCCTCCCATTCATCATTTTGCGCCCACCCTATTGTACAACGCTTCCCTCCTGCAATGCGAGGATACCGGTAAGCCATGGCCCGCCAAAACGCCCCCTTTGCGTAAAACCCGTACGCCACAAAATCAACTCCTTTCCAGCTCATTTATAATGGTGAATTCAAAAAAGCTTTTCGACCGAAATGAGATCCCATGAAATCGCTGGAAGAGGCCCGCGCCAATATCGACGCCATCGACGCACAAATTGCCACGCTTTTCGAGGCGCGTATGCGCGAAGTGGAAGACATAGCCCTCTACAAACAAGCAAATGGACTTCCTATCGTGGACTCATCGCGCGAAGCCATCTCCGCCTCCGCCCATGCAAAAGACGTGAGCGACCCTATCATCCGCAGTTACTACCTGGACATGCAGCACAGCATGGCAGACATCTCCAAAGCCTACCAGCGCCAGTTGCTGCAGGGTATGCGCATCGCTTACAGCGGTGTGGAGGGAGCCTTTGCCAATATCGCCGCTCGCCGCATCTTCCCCGAAGAGCAGGTGGTAAGCTTCATGGATTTCCAGGAGGCTTACGATGCCGTGGTTACGGGCGACTGCGATTGCGCCGTGCTGCCCATCGAGAACAGCTATGCAGGCGAAGTGAGCCAGGTCATCGACCTGATGTTTCAAGGCCCTCTGTACGTGAACGGCGTATACACCCTGCGCATCCTCCAAAATCTGCTGGGCCTGCCAGGTGCTCGCATCTCCGACATCACCAAGGTGATCAGCCATCCCCAAGCCTTGGCTCAGTGCATGCCCTACATCAAAGAACACGGATTTATCACGGAAAAGGCCGTGAACACCGCCCGTGCTGCCGCAGCCGTTGCCCAAGCCGGCGACCCATCCGTTGCCGCTATCGCCAGCGCAGAAACCTCCGAACTCTATGGTCTGGAAATCATTGAGCGCAGCATCAACAAAAGCTTGCTGAACTCCACTCGTTTTGCGGTGTTCTCCCGAAGCGACAACCCCTCTCGAACCCGAAGCAACAGCACGTTCATGATGCTTTTTGCCGTGAACAACGAGGCGGGAGCCCTTGCTCATGCCATCAACGTCATCGCCCGCCATGGCTTCAATATGACGTCGCTGCGCAGCCATCCGCTGAAAAATCAACCCTGGCAGTATTATTTTTACGTAGAAGCCGAAGGGAATGAAAACTCTGAAGAAGGAAAAAATATGCTCGCGGAGCTAGGAGAGCACTGCTCCCAGATTAAAATCGTAGGACATTACGCCTTGGACGTTCCCTTGGAGGACCACTGATGATTCTGGAACTTGGCCTGGGCGACCGCGCCTACAAGATCGTGCTTGAACGGGGTTGCCTGTCGCACGCAGGCACCCTGTGCATGCTGAACCGTAAAGTGCTGATAGTTACCGATAGCGGTGTGCCGAACGAATACGCGCGCACCGTCATGGCGCAATGCGCCGAAGCGCACCTGTTCATCGCAGAGCAAGGCGAAGCCAGCAAAAGCCTCGCCGTCTTTGGCCAGATCATGCAGGTCATGGTGGAAGCCGGCTTCACCCGCAAGGACTGCGTAGTCGCCGTAGGAGGCGGTGTCGTAGGTGACCTGGCGGGTTTTGCCGCTGCAAGCTATATGCGCGGTATCGATTTTTACAACATCCCCACCACCTTGCTTGCTCAGGTGGACAGCTCCATCGGCGGAAAAACCGCTCTTAACCTGGGTGGATACAAAAACATGGTGGGTGCGTTTTACCAGCCCAAGAAGGTGCTCATCGATCCGAACGTGCTGCGCACGCTCCCCCCACGCCAAATCGCGAACGGCCTTGCAGAAGCGATAAAAATGTCCCTAACCTCCGATGCCGCCCTTTTCGAGCTGTTCGAGACCGTTGCGAACGCCCCTGAGGTATGCGCATCCCTCGAGCCCGCTTTGGAGACAATCATCGAACGGTCGCTACGCGTGAAAAAACACGTGGTTGAACAGGATGAACACGAGCAGGGTCTGCGCAAGATCTTGAACTTCGGCCATACCATCGGCCATGGGATCGAAACCTTTGAACAGATGCTCTATGACGAAAAGAACGACAAGAGCGGCCAAAGGGGACTCTACCACGGCGAATGTGTGGCGCTTGGGATGATTCCCCTGTGCGCGCCCCCGGTGCGCGCCCGCCTGCTGCCGGTACTTGAAGCACTGAGCCTACCCACCACCAGGGCATTCGATGCAAAAGCCGTCATCGAGGCCATCAAGCATGACAAGAAAAGCGCTGCCGACGGTATCGCCATTATCACTGTCCCTCAGGTGGGCACCTTCACCATCGAAACAACCACAGCAGAAGCTCTCGGCGATAAGCTCACCTTGATCCAGCAAAAGGAGGCGTAACGTGAAAAACACCTTTGGACACAGTGTGGCCATCACGCTCTTTGGCGAAAGTCACGGCGTTGAATTGGGCGTTGTCATCGACGGCCTGGCTCCTGGTCTCACTGTTGACGAGACGTTCATCGCTCACCAGCTGGATTTACGCCGCCCCACAGGCAAGACTTCCACTTCCCGGCAGGAAAAAGACCCCTTCCGCATTGTCAGCGGCGTATTCGAAGGCAAAACCACGGGAACGCCCCTGGCTATCTTGATTCCTAACACCAGCCAGCAAAGCAAAGACTACACATCCACCCGTGCCCTGGCCCGTCCTGGACACGCGGATTATACCGCGTTTACCAAGTACCACGGCTTCGAGGATTATCGCGGCGGAGGGCATTTCAGCGGTCGTGTGACCGCCCCCCTGGTAGCCGCAGGAGCTATTGCCCTGCAAGCTCTGCAAGCCCGTGGTATCTTCGTGGGCACCCATGTGGCCCAGTGCGGCACGGTGGTCGATGCCCCCTTCGCCGGCGATGAAGCGACCTTGAAACAGCAGATCATCCAGCTTGATCAGCGCTTTTTCGCAACCCTGGACCCCCAAGCTGCAAAGGACATGCAG
>CAYFWL010000002.1:25069-36486 GCA_964346845.1 uncultured Eggerthellaceae bacterium
GCTTATCGAGAGCGCCGCTGCCGAACACGACAGCGTGGGGGGCGTGTTGGAAACCGCCGTGGTGGGTATGCCCGCTGGTGTGGGAGAGCCTTGGTTCGACTCACTGGAGGGTGTGCTTTCCCAGGGGCTCTTCAGCATTCCGGCAGTGAAAGGCGTGCAATTTGGTGCAGGCTTTGATCTCAGCTGCGGGCGTGGCAGCCAGTTCAACGACCCCTTCTCTATGGAGGGCGAGCGTGTGGTAACCACCACCAACAACAACGGGGGTATCAACGGCGGTATCACCAATGGCATGCCGCTGCAATTCCGTGTTGCCATCAAACCCACGCCCAGCATCTTTCGCCCACAGGAAACGGTTGATTTTATGAGCGGAACTAACACTACCTTGCAAATCCAGGGGCGCCACGACCCCGCTATTGTCCACCGCGCCCGCGTTGTGGTGGACAGCATCACCGCGCTGGTGCTCTGCGATATGCTGGCGCTGCGCTACGGAACCGACTGGTTGGCGGACGCACCGACCGCTCAGGATTCTTGGGAGTAAGGGATGGAATACGGACTTATCGGCATGCCCCTGGGGCATAGCTTTTCAAAGGAAATTCACGAAAGCTTGGGGTTCTACGCCTACGAGCTGCGCGAAGTACCTGCTCAAGACTTCGATGCGTTTATGCGCGCCCGAGATTTTCGCGCTATCAACGTGACTATCCCCTACAAGCAAGACGTCATTCCCTACCTGGACGAAATCGACCCCTTGGCCGCTGAAATCGGCGCCGTGAACTGCATTGTTAACCGCGATGGACGGCTCATCGGCTCCAACACCGACCTGGCGGGCATGCATGCTCTCGCGAAAAAGCTCCACCTGGATCTGACCGACAAGAAGGTGCTCATCTGCGGCACGGGAGGCACCAGCAAAACCGCCCGCGTCCTGGCGTGTGCTGCCGGCGCCCGCCAGGTGCTGCGCCTGAGTCGTGCCGCCAAAGAAGGCATCGATTACGCCGACGTCATCACCTACGCCCAAGCCTACAATGACCACAGCGATGCCCATATCATCATCAACGCCACCCCCAGCGGTATGTACCCCCACAATGAAACCTGGGCTATTAACGCGGCGGCCTTTTATCAGCTGGAAGGCATCTTAGATACCGTTTACAACCCCTTAGACACCGCACTGGTGCAGCAGGGATGCGCTATGGGGATAGCAGCGGAAGGTGGCCTGTACATGCTGGTGGCGCAAGCCGTTGTTGCCGCCCAGCACTTCACGGGCAAAAGTCTCAACGTGGACGACCTGACTCAGAGCATCTTCCACAAGCTTGAGCGCCAAAAACGCAACATCGTGCTTATCGGTATGCCCGGCTGCGGAAAGACAAGCGTGGGCGGCTTACTGGCTCAGAGCACAGGGCGCACCCTGGTGGACACCGACCAACTCATCTTTGAGCTTTCGGGGAAAACACCTGGTCAAATCATTGAAGAAGAGGGGGAAGAGACTTTTCGGGCCCTTGAAAGCCAAGCCGTTATCCAAGCCGGTAAGAAGAACGGCTGCATCATCGCCACCGGCGGCGGAGCTATCCTGAGCAATGCCAACCTGGGGGCGCTGCAGCAAAACGGTATCCTCTACTTCATCGATCGCCCCTTAGCTGATCTGGCTTCCACCGAGGACAGACCCCTCTCCAATTCCGCCGAAAAGCAAAAGAAGCTCTACGATGAGCGATACCCCCGCTACGCTGCCTGCGCCGATGTTATCATCACCGCCAACGGCAGCGCGGAAGACTTTGCAAAACTTATCGAAAGGAGGCACTTCGCATGAAATTGCTGGTGATTAACGGACCCAATCTGAACATGTTGGGCATCCGCGAACCATCCTTCTACGGTACCGAAACTTACGACACCCTCTGTGCCATGATCAGCAAACATGCTGTTGAGCTGGGTATTTCCGTAGAATGCTACCAGTCCAATTACGAGGGCGACCTCCTTACCAAAATTCAAGATGCCTATTTCGAGCACATTGATGGCATCGTGCTGAATCCCGCCGCCTACACCCATACCAGCGTGGCGCTGCTGGACGCCCTCAAAGCCGTGCAGATCCCTACCGTGGAAGTGCACATCTCCGAAGTAAATGCACGTGAAGACTTTCGTCGAATCAGCTTTGTTCGGCAGGCCTGCGTGACCACGATCAGCGGCCATGGTTTCAAGGGCTATCTCGAGGCTATGGATCTGCTGGTTTCCCTGAAGCGCACCGGAGAGCGCACACAGGCCGCTTTCCTCGGCAACACGAGCGACACGAGCGACACGACCTCTCCCGATAATACTCTGAAAGCTGGCGAAATCTAAATGCGTGTGACCATTAATCCGAGCATCGCCCAGGGAAGCGTTGTGGCTCCTCCCTCAAAAAGCATGGCGCATCGCATGCTTATCTGCGCCGGTTTGGCTCACAAGTCGGAACCCTGCGTTGTTCTGGGCCTTGAGGACAGCCAGGACGTGCTGGCCACGATCGACTGCCTGAACGTATTGGGAGCAGGCGTCAACCGCCAGAAGGAATACGCCGTTATCTACGGCATCGACTCCGCAGGCATCCGCCCCCATGACGTGCTACCTTGCCGTGAATGCGGCAGCACTCTGCGCTTTTTCGTGCCTGTGTGCCTGCTCATGGATAAGCCTCTCACCCTAACAGGCAGTGAAACGCTCATGAGCCGTCCCATGGGGGTATATGAGGACATCTGTCGCCAACAGGGCCTCACCTACATCCATGATGGCCAGAACATCCACGTTCAGGGACGCATGCAGCCAGGTGCTTTTACGGTGCCGGGTGATGTCAGCAGCCAGTTTGTCAGCGGGCTTTTATTTGCCCTTCCCCTTATGCGGGGTGACAGCGTCATCACGCTTGTTCCGCCCGTGGAAAGCCGCCCCTATATCAACATGACCATCGAGGCCCTCTCTCTGTTTGGCGTGAACGTTAGCTGGAGCGACGAGAACACCCTTCAGGTACCGGGCAATCAACGCTATCAGGATATCTCTATTCATGTGGAAGGTGACTACTCCAATGCTGCCTTCTTGGAGGCGCTCAATTATCTGAATCCCGCCAACAACGTTCGCGTCAGCGGCTTGCGCGCCGGCAGCCTTCAAGGTGATCGCGCCTACCAGGAACTTTTTCCCCTCTTGGCAAACGGCAACCCCACCATCAGCCTTGCCGACTGCCCCGACCTCGGCCCTGTTCTCATGGCGGTTGCCGCCGCCAACAACGGCGCCACTTTCACCAACTGCAGGCGCCTGTCCATCAAAGAGAGCAATCGTGGCCAGGCCATGAAGGCTGAGCTGGAGAAATTCGGTGCCGCCGTATCCGTAGACGACGATACCGACACCATCGTGGTGCAAGCAGGCATATTACGCGCCCCCACCCGGACACTTGACGGGCACAACGACCATCGCATTGTGATGGCGCTGGCAGTCTTGGCAACGACGGTGGGCGGCACCATCGAAGGAGCCCACGCCGTTCATAAGAGTTTCCCCAGCTTTTTCGACCGCCTTACCCACCTCGGCATCGCTTTGAACAGGGAGGATTAGTCTATGAATTCTACCGAAGACGCCCCCACGCATAGAAGCGGCCGCATTACCCCGAACGAGAGTCGCATTACCCCGAACGAGAAGGATTGACCCATGAAATGGATTAGCGAAGAGAGCATTTTGATTGTGGGCCTCGGCCTCATCGGCGGCAGCTATGCCCGTGCGCTCAAGCGCCTGGGTTTTCATGTAGTGGCTATCGATATCGACCAAGCCTCTCTTGACTTCGCACTGAACCATGGCGTTATCGATGAGGGCTCCACGACGGTTGATCCCGACCTTGTATCTCGAGCTGACGTGGTGATTTTCGGCCTGTATCCCACCGTATTCAAGCAGTGGATCGCCCAGAATCAGCAGCATTTCAAACCCGGTGCCATCATCACCGACGTCACCGGCGTAAAGAGCTGCATCGTCTATGACATCCAGAAGATGCTGCGCAAAGACGTCGAATTTATTGCAGCACATCCCATGGCAGGCAAAGAAGTCTATGGCGTCGAAAACAGCGACGAGCGCATCTTCCACGATGCCAACTACCTGGTGGTTCCCACGGAAGAAAACACACAGGAAGCTATCGAGTGGTGCCGTAGCTTGGGAATGATTCTGGGGTTCAACCACATTGCCGTGCTTTCTCCCGAAGAGCACGACCAAATGATTGGCTTTGTGTCTCAGCTGACCCACATCATCGCCATCTCCCTTATGGGATGCAGCGATGATCACAGACTGGTGGATTACACGGGCGACTCCTTCCGTGATCTGACCCGTATTGCCCGCATCAACGACAAGATGTGGAGCGAGTTATTCATCATGAACAAGGATGCTCTATTAGCCCAGATGGATCGTTTTGCTGAGGTATTCGGTGCTTTTCGCACCATGCTGGCAAACGATGATGTTGAAGGTATGCGCGCCGCCATGAGATTGTCCACCGAGCGTCGCGCCTGGTTTGATCGGTAGGCGATTGAGTTGGTTTGCAATCCTTCCCT
This sequence comes from uncultured Eggerthellaceae bacterium, assembly GCA_964346845.1. Classification (GTDB taxonomy): domain Bacteria; phylum Actinomycetota; class Coriobacteriia; order Coriobacteriales; family Eggerthellaceae; genus CAKUOV01. Next base: position 29,599 of record CAYFWL010000002.1, read on the forward strand.
GTTCCTTGGCTGCAAGATGAACCCCGCTCAGTCGCAAAGCAGAGGAGACGTACCGCCGCCCATCGAAATGCTTACCGTTTTGCCTCAGATAAAGTGATTTAGGAGAAAAATATGAACGCCGATTTCACCCGCAAATTGACTATCCCCAGTGAGCTGAAGAAGCAGCTGCCGGCCACCCCGGAGATCAGTGAGATTTTCGCACGTCGGAGCAAAGAAATCGCCGCCCTTTTCACGGGCGAGGATCAACGTTTGTTGCTGATTATTGGCCCCTGCTCCGCCGATCGTGAAGACAGCGTGCTGGAATACATGACCCGCCTTGCTCGGCTGGAGGAAAAGGTTTCCGATAAGATTTACTTCATTCCGCGCGTTTACACCAACAAGCCTCGCACCACCGGCATGGGTTATAAGGGCATGCTGCATCAGCCCGACCCCGAAGCCAAACCCGACATGCTGAAGGGCATCATGTCCATCCGCAAGCTGCATATGCGTGCCATCAGCGAAACAGGCTTCGTCTGCGCCGATGAGATGCTATATTGCGACAATTACAAGTATTTGGACGACCTGCTGGGCTACACCGCCGTGGGTGCTCGTTCGGTTGAAAACCAGGAGCACCGCCTGACCGCCAGCGCCTTGGATGTTCCCGTGGGCATGAAAAACCCCACCGCCGGTGATTTCACCGTCATGATGAACGCTATCACGGCAGCCCAGAATAGCCACACCTTCATCTATCGCGGTTGGGAAGCGCATTCCCATGGCAATCCGTTGGCCCATGCCATCCTGCGCGGCTATGCCAACAAGCACAATCAGAGCCTACCGAACTATCACTACGAAGACTTGGTGCTGGTCAACGAGCTGTATCAGAAATCAGGTTTGAAAAACCCCGCGATTATCGTGGATACCAATCACGCCAATTCCAGAAAAGAGCCGCTGGAACAGGTGCGAATCGCGCGTGAAGTCATGGGGAGCCGCACCTACAACCCCGAGCTAAAAACCCTGATCAAAGGCTTCATGATTGAGTCCTACCTCGAAGACGGATCCCAAAGGATCGGCGAAGGCACCTATGGAAAATCTATTACGGACCCCTGCCTAGGATGGGAAAAGACCGAGCGCCTGGTGCTCGACCTGGCTGATATGGTGTAAGCCTGCGGAACAGGCTTTTGACGCTGCTTTAGTTTTTCACGCAGAGCTTGGCGTTGCAGTAATCGCAGGCGCTGGGGGTGCCAGCAATGCCGCCCAAGCCGGTTTCGCGCAGCTCGAAGGGCAGCGATCGTCCCACCTGGAACATGGCTTCCACCGTTTGGTCAAAATCCACGAGATTCGTAATACCCGCCAGGGAAATCTCGGCGCTTACGAGGGCATTTGCCGCCGCCGTAGCATTGCGTTTCTGGCAGGGAATCTCCACCAAACCGCCCACCGGATCGCACACCAGGCCCATAAGCCCTGTCATGGCATTGCTTGCCGCCGCCAAACACTGAGCGGGAGTTCCGCCCAAAAGCTCCACCACCGCACTTGCCGCCATAGCGCTCGCACTGCCAATTTCCGCCTGGCATCCTCCCTCAGCGCCCGAGACCGTCGCGTTGCGCGCCACAAGATAACCCACTGCCGCCGCGTTTGCTAGAGCGCTTGCAATCTCTTCGTCCGAAAAGCCCTGTTCTTCCTGCAGCGCCATAAGCACCGCAGGAAGAACACCGGCACTGCCCGCCGTGGGTGCCGCCACGATACGCCCCATGGATGCGTTCGTCTCCAGCACCGCTAACGCATAGCTGACAATCTTGCTCAAAAGCAGGCCACCCTGGATACCCGAGCGCGCCCCCGCCTGCTTCACCTTTTGAGCCTCACCGCCAAGAAGCCCGCCAATAGAAGGACGGGGGTCTTCAAGGGGCGTATGTGCCGATTCCCTCATAACCTGAATAACCCGCTTGAGGTAGAGCTCCGTCTCATCCTTGAGGCCATCGCTTTCCTGCAGGTAACGATTGCGCCGCAAGAACACCTGGCTTATGGGCAAATTCCACTGAGCACACAGGGCCAGCAGACCCGCGCCCGTCCTAAAATCATACCGCTCAAGCAGCTCGCCCGCCTGCTCCTGCTGCTGTTCGCTCAAAGCGGGTGCCGCCTTGGAGCTACCAGCCTCCACTGCCGTAATGATCTTGGCACTGCGAATGCCCGAATGAGCCTCCAAGATGGCAATCAGCTCTTCAGGCAGAGGCTCGTCGGTCTCGATGATGGTAAACGCCTGACCGCCCTTGCTGGTGCGGTATAGGTTCGCGGTAGCGATGTTCACATTAGCGGTTAGCAATGCGGTGGTGATAAAGGCCAAAATACCCTTTTCATCACGCTGATGCACCACCAACGAGTTGCTTTTACCGGTGATTTCCACCTTCATGCCATCAATTTGGGTCAACGTAGCTGCACCACCGCCCACGCTCACGCCACGGAAAGAATGGCCGATTCCCGCTGCATCAACCGCCTCGATATCCACCGTGTTGGGGTGGTCGTAGGCCTCATCGGGCAGAGGCTTGATGGCCACTGCCATACCGGCTTCTTCCGCCAAGCTAAAAGCGTCACGAATGCGCAGGTCATCAGGGGGAAACCCCAGCATGCCCGCCACCAAAGCACGATCGGTCCCGTGGCCAGAATACGTGTGAGCAAAAGACCCGTACAGCTTAAAGGTTACCGATACGGGCACCGATCCCACCAAGTGGCGCGCCATGGCGCTAATGGCGAGTGCGCCAGCGGTGTGGGAACTGGAAGGACCCACCATAATGGGTCCGATAATGTCGCTTAAAAGCAGACGGGACATACATTCTTCCTCTCGCGAAAAGTACCGACACCAGCATACCGCTTGCAATAGCCTCTGTGCGAGAGATAAAGCGATAACGTAACAAAGGGATAAGAAAGACGTTGTCGCAAAAGACGCCACGAACCTCCCTGCAGAGCAAGATCTCCTCGCATCGCGCTTATGACAAATGACCTGTCCCCTTGTCACAATTGTGACAAGGGGACAGGTCATTTGTCATAAGCGGCCGTATTACAGGGAATTCGTGGTGGTCTGAACAGGTGCCAGGGAGATCTTCAGGTTCCCGTTGTAGCAGCGCAAATCGTCTATCAGCTCTTTCACACCCGCCCGATCGCGCAGCTTCACCACGTAGCTCAAATTGTACAGGCTGCCCATATTGGATGTCTTCACCTCGGTGAGCTCATAGCTTTCGGTGTGGCGCATCAGCACCGGCTCGAACACGCCCTCAAATTCCAAATCTTCAGGCACGGTAATATGCAGCTCACGCTCTACGCCGGACCTTTTTCCGAAAGGAGACAGCACATAAACGACATTTGCAATACCCAGAATCACCGTGAAAAGCAGGGCGAGGCTCAGATACCCCATACCCGTTGCCAAACCGATTGCCATAGCGAAAAATACACTGCTGATGTCTTTTGCGCTACCCGGCATACTGCGAAAGCGCACCAGGTTGAATACACCCATGACGGCTATTCCTGCGCCTAAATTGCCGTTGACCAGGGTAATGACCATCTGAACCGCAAGAGGCAGCAAAGCTAAGGTAACCACGAAATTCTGGGAATACCGGTGCCGGAACATATAGATCAGCGCACAAACCAAGCCCAACACCAACGAGGCAGCACTACACAGCAAAAAGCCGCTCGTTGTCACATTGGCTGCCACCGATTCGCTCGTTCCCAAAACCGAGGTGAACATTGCATCAAGCATGTAAGCACTCCTTTTCATACGCCGTGCCGTACTTAGAAAACGACTGGGGATAAACATGATTAGCTGCAAGCGCCCTGGTCAACCAAAGGGGCAAACCACCCGCCTGCTTCACTTCCATGAGAACCTGGCCAGCTTGCATCAGATTCAGCACAGGATGAGCGGGCTGGAAGAGAAAGGCATCCCCCTCAGGACGACCCGCCTGCAGCTGAGTATCGAACGTGATGCGCAACTGGCTTTCGGGCTGCTTCCAAGCCGTGCGCAGGCAACGGGTAATCATGCACGGCCGCAACTCTGGATAACGATTACGGAAAGCATCGATTTCGCGCGCGACTTGCCGCTCCTTAAACGACAGGCTTGACGCCGCTTCCCCTCTTTCCGCCAGGGGAAACAAAGCACAGGCTCGACTGATTTCCATGCCACCCAGATATGCCCTGGCCGCATCAGACGAAAGACCCAAGCGTCGCTTGTACACCACGCCCTTGTGTTTCTTCTTCAGCTCCACAAAAACGCGATCGTCTGCGGAAACAAGCGTACCGTCAGCCTGCAACGTACCATAGGAGCGCACGCGGAGCTTCTCCTTATACAAGGGCTTGTCCAGAGACCGACTGATGATTTCGTATGTGGGCGTATCGAAGTAGAGGCTGCTCACCACGGTTTGGGGGTACTCATCGGGCTGCATATACGTGCGCAAACAGGCTAAAAGGGCCCGATGTTGCTCCCGAGACAAACAGTACTTCTTCTCCACGCGCTCGAACGTCGCGGCATAAGCACTCATAGAATTTCCTTTCGCAGCAGTTTTTCAATGCTGCCTCACTCTAGAAATCCCCCCTGAAAAAAAGCTTAAAGGTCAGCTCAAAGTCGAAAAGCTTTAAGAAAACTTTCAGCGAGGGCCTTACAATGGGAAGCACGATAAAGAAGAAAGGAAGGATGCGCTGTGCAGGTCCTTATCGTCGAAGATGACAAAAAGCTCGCCCTTGCGCTCAAGCAAATCCTGGTAGGGGCCGATTATCAAGTGGACCCCGTACACGACGGACAGTCGGGTCTGGATTACGCCTTGTCGGGCATCTACGATGTGATCATCTTAGATGTTATGCTTCCTAAAATGGACGGCTTTTCAGTGGCCAAGGAGCTACGCCGAGCCAACATAGCAACCCCAGTGCTGTTGCTGACCGCCCGCGATGCCGTGCGTGACAAGATTACCGGCTTGGATAGCGGTGCCGATGATTACATGACCAAGCCTTTCAGCCCTGCGGAGCTTTTAGCGCACCTTCGCGCTTTGCTCCGCCGTCAGGGACAGGTGACGTTTGAGACCTTAAGCTTTGAAGATTTGAGCTTGGATCTGGAAAGCCACGATTTGACCTGCGGCGATAAGTCGATTCATCTGGGGTTTAAAGAGTTTTCTCTCGCTCGAATCCTCCTGAGCAACCCCACCCAGGTGGTCACCAAAGAGCAACTCATCGCTAAAGTGTGGGGTGTGGAAAGCACTGCGGTGGACAACAATGTGGAGGCCTATATCTCGTTTTTACGCAAGAAGTTTCGTTTTGTGGGCACGCGCGTAAGCATCGAGTCCCTGCGCAAAACCGGTTATCGTCTTTCCGTGAAAGCCGAAGGGGAATAGCCCGTGACAGCCACGCCAGAAAATAAGATGCTCGCCAAGCTGCGCATTAAATTCGTAGCGCTTATCTGCGGCGTTGCAGCGCTGATTCTCGTGGTGTCCTTTAGTTACATTGCCTGGTCAAACAATAATCAGCGCATCGATGCCATCTATGCCGAGATGGATGCCGCTGTGGAGAGCACCTTGGCGAAAAACCCCCGCGCCTTCGAAAAACAAGCGGAGGGTGCCCTGGAAAAAGACCTTGGCCGTTGGTCGACATCGGACTCATACGAGGCTTTGCCACCCCGTATCGGCGACAAACAACAGGCTTCGTGGGCCTTCCCTATCGCCGTCTACCTCGTAAGCACCACAGCGCAAGTCGGCGTGCTGACCAGCGATTCCACTGCCGTTGTAGATGAATCCGCCCTGGACAGTGCCCTTTCCCATGTCCTAGAAAGTAATTCAGAGCGAGGTTTTCTGGAAAACGAGGGGTTGTATTTTCGCCATGCCGTCCAAATGGATGGCTCATCCATTGTGGCTTTCGCCGATGAGACCGTAGTCGAGGACGGCACCAAGCTCGCTGAATCGCTGACCTTGGTGGGTGCTGCCACCCTGATACTGGTGTTTATTTTAGCCTGGCTATTTTCCCGCTGGGTGCTGCGTCCCGTGCAACGGGCATGGGATTCCCAACAGCAGTTCATCGCCGACGCATCCCATGAGATGAAAACACCCCTTACGGTGATTACGGCAAACGCATCTATCGCCCTGAAAAATCCCCAGTCAACCATCGCAGAGCAGAGCCAATGGATTGAAGGCATCCAGGACGAAGCCCAAAACATGGAGCAACTCGTGTTAGATATGCTTTCCTTAGCTCAGCCGGAAAACATACCCGGCAAAGATTCTGCTTTTGAAGCGGTGAACCTGAGCGAGCTGGTCGAACGCGCATCTCTGCAATTTGAGGCGGTGGCTTTCGAGCGCGGCATCACCTTGGAAGACAAGGTGGAGCCTCATGTGACGATGACCGGCGATGCTACCCAATTGCAGCGCCTGGTGGGCACGCTGATAGATAACGCCTGCAAGTATGCAGCAGAAGGAACCGCTATCGTGGTTTCCCTTGAATCAGCGGGTCATAACAGCATTTTAACGGTTCACAACTGGGGAGACCCTATCCCTGCCGATGATGTGCCTCACGTGTTCGATCGTTTCTACCGCTCCGACAAATCCCGTGACCGCAGCGGCGATGACGGATCTCATAGCTTTGGACTCGGTTTGGCTATTGCCCAGAAAATCACCCAGCAGCATGGGGGCACCCTAAGCGTAAGCAGCTCCGAAGCAGAAGGGACCACCTTCGCCGCACGCCTCCCCCGTGCCTGATGATGAGGCAAAGCAGGGCAGGGTTCAGGGTTCAGGGCAGCGGGGCGGGTCGGTTGTGACAGGGGGACAGGTGATTTGTCATAAAGGGCGCCGCCCTTTATGGCAAGTCAGCTGTCCCCCTGTCACAACCGACCCCCTGTAACAACCTAGAAGAGCATGAACACATTGGCCAAAACCCCGCCGATAACGACACAGC
>CAYFWL010000003.1:0-13331 GCA_964346845.1 uncultured Eggerthellaceae bacterium
AGTTGGTGGGGCAGGTCGCAACCACTTCAACAAAGGAGTAGCCGATGCCATTCACCTGATATTCAAAGGCCTTCTTGATGGCTTTTTTCGCTGCCCGAACGTTTTTGGGAGTATCGACGGTTACACGCTCGATATAGGCAGGTCCATCTAATGAGCTCAAAAGTTCGCAGACGCGAACGGGATATCCCGCCGTAGAAACATCGCGGCCGTAAGGGGATGTCTGGGTCACCTGGTTAGGCAAACTCGTAGGGGCCATCTGACCACCCGTCATACCGTAGATAGCGTTGTTGATAAAGATAATCGTAATATGCTCACCTCGGCTGGCAGCGTGCAGTGTTTCCGCCATGCCGATAGAGGCAAGGTCGCCATCGCCTTGATACGCGAACACGATATTGTCAGGACAGACGCGCTTGATGCCCGTCGCGACTGCCGGCGCACGACCGTGAGCAGCTTCCGCCATATCGCAGGCAAAGAAGTTATACGCCATAACCGAGCAGCCCACCGGAGCGATACCCACCGTGCGCCCTTCGATATCCAATTCATCCAGGGTTTCTGCAACGAGCCTATTCACAATACCGTGAACGCATCCCGGGCAGTAATTGGTCACCACGGGAAGCAACGCATGAGGACGCTGGAACACAATCTTTTCTTCGGCCACGCTACTCACCTGCCTCTTCGTTCAATTCAACAATTTTCGCAAGCACTTCAGCAGGCGTGGGGATAACGCCACCCGTGCGACCATAGAAGGCAACGGGCACGCGGTCTTTGGATGCCAGGCGAACATCTTCTATCATCTGGCCCATGTTCATCTCAACGGAAAGGAACTGCTTCACGTGATGCGACGCGGCATCGATTGCCTTTTCAGGGAACGGCCATAGGGTAAGGGGGCGAATCAAGCCTGCTTTGATGCCCTGCTCACGAGCGCTTACGACAGCGGTGCGAGCAATACGGGCACTGGCGCCGAACGCCACCAGCACGATATCGGCATCTTCCACCAAAAATTCCTCCGCACGCTGTTCCTTGGCCTTAATGACTCGGTAGCGCTCATATCGTTCGATATTCTTCTGCTCGAGCAAATTCGCATCAAGATACAACGAATTTGCGATATTGTGCCGGCGCTTGCCTTTTGTGCCGGTAATCGCCCAGGGCTTCTCGGGAAGCTCGGTCTTGGGTTCGGGCAAAATCACGGGCTCCATCATCTGACCGAGCATACCATCAGCCAAAATCATAACAGGGGTCAAGTATTCATCGGCAATGTCGAAAGCGTTATAGGCGCAGTCAGCCATTTCCTGAACGGTTGAGGGGGCGAGCACGATCATATGGAAGTCGCCGTGGCCCAGAGCACGCGTCGCCTGCCAGTAGTCGGACTGAGAGGGTTGAATAGAACCCAAACCAGGGCCGCCTCGCTGCACATTGATGATCACGCCAGGTAGATCAGCACCCGCCATATAGGAAACGCCTTCGCTCTTCAGAGAGATTCCCGGCGAAGAAGATGACGTCATAGCACGAGCTCCCGCAGCAGCCGCACCATAAACCATATTGATGGCCGCAATTTCACTTTCAGCCTGCAAATAGGTACCCCCTATTTTGGGCATGCACTTAGACATGTACGCTGCAAGCTCGGTTTGCGGCGTAATAGGATAACCGAAGAAGAAACGGCAGCCCGCGCGCAAGGCGCATTCTGCCAGCGCTTCATTACCTTTCATCAGCACTTTTTCAGCCATGCCAATCACCTCCAAACCGTAATGGCAACATCGGGACACATGGTTGCACAGCTTGCGCAACCCGTACACTTCTCGTCATCGGTGCAGACGGAGGGGTGATACCCCTTTGCCGTGATGACGGAACTATCAAGTTGGATAATGCCAACTGGGCACACATCAACGCAAAGACCGCAGCCCTTGCAGAAAGCATGGTCAACAGCAATTCGTGCCATAGTGCTCCTTCTCTCTTATCGGTTCACCCCGGACAATCGTACGCTTTGCTCCCAAGGGGTACGAACAAGCATCGATACAGGATAAAACTTTACACCTTTTTCCACGGAGCAGAATAGCTGTTTATTCTGCTCAAAGGCTGTTTTTGGAATCGTTGTACACACGAGCTCGACCTGCGCCTGATCGGCGCAGGCGCTTCCGAAGTCCAAAGCGTCAAGAACCGTGCCCGCATCCGTCTGATCACGCAGGTGGGAATTGTTCACCATCCCCGTTACGCAAAGGCCTGATTTAACCTGAATCTCCTCCATGACCTCCAATGCCTCATGCGGCGTTTGAGTCAAGTTGCGGTAACGGTTGACCACATAGAGCATCTGATAGGGGCCTGAGGCAACGCTCTCACGGAAGCGACCCAACACCGTGGCACCCGCGTCATCGCCGCCAACGTCTACCAAAATCACCTGAGACTCATCCCCCGCTTGCCAGCGATCGTAGCCCTGCCGGATCACCGTACCCACCGCTCCTGAAATACTCGGATTATCCAAAGCGGAACCTGCAAGATTCGGAGCAATCATATCGATACCCGCTTCTTTTAAAGAAGCGGTGTAGTCGCTTGATCGAAAGTAGGGGTTCACGACGTCAAAATCGACCAAGGTGACCTTTTTCCCCTGATCTGCCAGATCAAACGCCCAGTTCAGAGAAAAGTTGGTCTTCCCTACCCCGTAATGCCCCACCACCACGTTCACGGGAGCACAGGCAGGACCATGTGAGAGGATGTCGGTTCTATCAGTCATTGCTCTGTGTCTTTTCGCGAATAGCGGCACGGCGAATCTTACCGTTTACCGTCTTAGGCAGCGCATCGACATAGTCGATGATGCGTGGATACTTGTAAGGAGCGGTCTTTCGCTTAACCCACGTTTGAAGCTCTTTGGTCAGTGCCGCAGTACCCTGAAAACCTGGTGTAAGGACAACGGTGGCCTTCACTGCCGTGCCACGAACAGGATCGGGCACGCCGGTCACAGCACATTCCCTCACCGCCTCATGCTCGAGCAAGACACTTTCGATCTCAAAAGGACCGATGCGATAACCGCTCGATTTAATAACATCGTCATTGCGGCCGACATACCAGTAGTAGCCATCTTCATCGCACCATGCCGTGTCACCCGTGTGGTACCAACCATCGCGCAAGGCGGCAGCGGTCTTTTCAGGATTACGGTAATACTCCAGCATAATGCCCGGAGCGCCCTGGGCCACTTTGATGCATATCTCGCCCGTCTGACCCACCTTGCAAACCTTGCCCTCATCGTCGAGGATGCTCGTGTGATAGGCGGGAACAGGCTTACCCATAGACCCCGAGCGCGGAGTCGATCCCTTTAGATTGGCAACAGTCAGGGGGGTTTCTGTCTGACCAAAGCCTTCGTAGATGATCAGCCCCGTATGTTCTTTCCAGAAATCGAACAGGTCCGGGTTTAATGCCTCGCCCGCCGTTGTGGAGTACACTAAGGTAGACAGATCATACGCATCGATATCTACCTGGGAAAACATACGATACATGGTGGGTGGACAGCACAGCGTGGTCACCTCGTAACGAGCGATCAAGCTGAGCAGCTCCCCGGCATCGAAACGATCATAGTCGTAGGTCAAAACGGCAGCTTCCATAAGCCACTGGCCATAGTACTTGCCCCAAACAGCCTTGCCCCAACCCGTATCGGCAATAGTGAAATGCAAGCCATCAGGCACAACATTGTGCCAGTGTTTCGCCGTCATCAAGTGGGCAACAGCGTACTCCCCATCGTGGAGCACCATCTTAGGATTGCCCGAAGTACCCGATGAGAAGTACATGAGCATCGGATCCTTGATGCTGGTCGGCACGCGCGTGAAATCAGCGCTGGCTGCACGAACCCCCGCATTGAAATCAACCCAGCCCGCACGCTCAACGCGCGCGGCGCAGATATTCTCAGGACCAGAAAGCACGGCTCCCAAAAGGGCGCCCTCGGGAATCACCAGAGCACCTTGCTCATCAAGGGGGGTCATGCCGCCCCCGGCACCGTTTACCAAAATACGGCTTTTCACCGACGGGCAACGCGTAACCACCGCATCGACGACATCGGCAATATCGCCCCTATCGGTGCAGATGAGGGCAGAAATCTGAGCCTCATTCAAGCGGTACTCAAGGTCGTGTTCCTTCAGCATGAAGGTAGCAGGCACCATGACAGCGCCCAGCTTTGCAAGTGCTGTGGCAACGAACCAGAACTGATAATGCCGGCGAAGGATAACCAGCACATAATCACCTTTTTTAATGCCTTGGCCTGCAAGGAAATTGGCTGTCTTATTGGACCAATCGCGCATTTCAGCGAAGGTGAAGACGTGTTCTTCACCTTCGGGATTGCACCAAACCATGGCGCGGCGATCAGGATCGTTATCCCCGATATCATCAACCACGTCATAAGCGAAGTTGAACGTATCGGGGGCAACTACCGTGAAGTTGGTCAGTGAACCATCCTCGGCATATACTTCATCAACGAAGCGTTCATTGATATTTCTCATGGGAGCAAATCCTTTACGAGTGAGTAAGACAGAGCAAGACTCTGTGCGATCTACAGTGAACAGAGGGTTCTTAGGCGCGTTCGGAAAATCGTACGCGCCTAGATAATGCCCTCTTCACCGGGTTTCATGACAATCGCCAAAAAGGTGCACGGCTCACCGCCAATCGCTATCATGCCATGACCACGACCGGAGTCATACAGCAGGCAATCGCCCGCCTCTAAATCTTCGAGGTGATCTTCATACGCAAAGCGCAACTTGCCCGAGAGCACATAATCGAGCTCCTGGCCGGCATGCCTCGATAGATGAATAGGTTTGTCCTGCTCCTCTTCGAGATAAGGCGCAGTAACCAAGAAGGGCTCGCACTGCTTATTGCGGAAGTGAGGCGCCTTGTGAAGATATTCAAATCCCTCACGACGTTTGATAGACAAGCCATCCTGGGCACGCGTAAGCGAATAGCCTTTGAGATGAGGCGATTCTCCTGTAAGAAGCTCGATAACGTCAACACCCAAGCGCTCGGCGCACTTATACAAAAAGGTGAAGGAAAGGTCCTGATCGCCTGATTCTTGAGCGGCATATTCAGCGACACTGCGATTCGTGGCATGAGCCATTTCCTGCATGGTGATATCCAGATCCTCGCGAAGAGCTCTGATCCGTCCGGCAACTTCCTTGAGATTTGGTTCCATTTTGTTTCCTTTCAACGCTGAATAAATAAAAAAACCCGGATTCCCTAGCTGGAATCCGGGCTGAAGCAAAACCGAAAAAGACTACGCCAGAAACCAACTACACACTCATCCAACGACAACAATAATTGCCGCGTCAATAATGAGTAAGTTGTTAATTCGTACAGCGTTCACATTCAATCCTTTTGCGTATCAAAAAAAGCAGGTTCTCAATCTACCATTACTCCCGCTTGCGCACAAGACATACAGCAAAATGACCGTCAGCGGAACCAGAATTTACATTAGTGGTAAAACTTGCGTGACCATCGATTGCCTCAAGCTGGAAAGCCGAACCCTCAGAAGACTTCATAAATTCAACGATCACGTCTTGATTTTCACGCTTGGTAACTGTACAGGTGGAATAGGTCAGACGACCACCCGGACGCACCAGGCCCGAAGCTGCCTTCAGCATAGCCAGCCCCGTCTGAGCCATGCCCTCAATATCCTCACTTTTAAGGCGCCAGCGAATCTCCGGGTGACGACGCAGGGTACCCAAACCAGAGCAGGGAGCATCGATGAAGATGGCATCAAAACCTTCAGGAAAGTCTTCACGCGTGAGAACAGTGGCGTCATGAACTGTCGCATCTTCCACCTCGATGCCGTATTTCTCGACGCGCTCCTTCAAAAGGCGCGCCTTAAAGGCACGGTTATCGAGAGTGGTCAGCTTTATCTGAGACCCGTAGATGCGCTGGGCATTGCTTTGCAGCAAGATGGTCTTTGTGCCACGACCAGCACCGATTTCCAAAAACGCTTCGGGTTTTTGGGGCGGAAGGGCGGCGTATGCAATACGCTGGGCGGATAGGTCCGAAACAAGAATCTTGCCTTGAGATAAGGCTCGAACAATGCGGCCATCTAAAAGCACCTTAGCATTGTCGATATAGTAGCATCCGGAAACAAGCTTCCCCTCTATGAATTGAGGTGCCGCCGTAATACCGCAATCAGCAAAGAGGGCAATGATTTCTTCATCGCGTGCCTTCACGCTGTTCACCGCAATGAACAGAGGCGCCTGCTCGTTGGATGCCTTCATCAAGGCCAGCGCATCTGAGGGACCCAAGTCCTTAATGAGGCATATCGCGAGCCAGGTGGGAAAGCCGAACATACGTGCAAGAGCGGCGACATCAGTCTTCGGATCACCCAAAGGCCACCTTTGCTTCAAAGCCACCGCGCGCCGCAAGGTTACATTCGCCAAGCCGCCCGAACGAGGAGCAACATACTTGGAAAGCTCAACACCCTGATTGACCGCCGCGTGTTCCTCCTTATTGAGAAAGAAGAGCTCATAGACCGCGATACGCAGGGCATCGCGCACATCATCTTCGATATCGCTTGGATCATTCAAGGCCTTGTTGATAATCTCATCTAGGGTACCCCGGGTAGCGGCAACGCCCAGCACGAGCAACTGGGAAAAAGCCTTGTCTTCCTTGGAAAGTTTAGCGCGCCCAAGACGAGATTCCAACACCTCGTGGGCAAACGCATTGCGTGTGCGGATAAGAGCGTTGGTCTCAACGGCAAAGCGGCGCGCTGGCGTGATGCCGACACCGGTATGCTTCTTTTCCACCTTGGTGGGGCTCTGTGGCCCCCGATACAATTCTTCAGGCTTAGTTTCCAAGGATCCTCCAGTTTTTGGTTTGGTTCTTTATGTTCTGAATGCCCGCGGCAAAGGATTGTGCATCCATCGCTTTTTTACCCTGGGGTTTCAGACGCAGTACCTCAAGTACGCCCTCTGCCATCCCCATGAACAAACGCTTATCGACAAAAGCGAGCTGTCCGGGCTCAAGAGGATGAGCCAAGCAGTCTATCGCATCATGCGCGCAGGCGGAAAGAAGAGTCACCGATTTATCGGCGATTTCACACCTGCAGGGATGCGCGTCACTCGATGCCCTCACTTTACGATCGGCGAGCACCGCAGAATCCTCCCAAGAGAGGTTCAGCTCCCCCTTTTCCAGCTTATGCGCATAGGTGACAGAGGAAGCGTCTTGCTCAACCCAAAACACCTCGCCTGCTTCAAACTGAGCTAAAGCACTCAAGAGAGCCTGCGCTCCCAGCAAGGAAAGCTCCTCCAAGAGCTCAGAGGCATTTCGGTGCTCAACGGGGAGGGAACGGCTCGCGCAGTACGGCCCCGTATCCAGCTCCAAGTCGATACGCATGGCGCAGACGCCCACCTCGGCATCTCCTGCCAGAATGGCTCGCTCAATCGGTGCAGCCCCCCGCCAGCGAGGCAAAAGCGAAGCATGGGCATTGATGGCGCCATAGGGCGCCGCATCGATGACTTCTTGAGGAAGCAGCATGCCATAGGCGGCAACCACCAGCACATCGGCAGCTAAATCACGAATCTCCTGCTGGATGTGCGCATCCTTCAACGTTTCAGGGCAATACACGGGAATCCCCCGCTTGAGAGCCTCTTCTTTCACGGGAGAGGGCAGCAAAGAATTACCACGACCACGCACGGCGTCAGGGCGCGTAAAAACCGCAACAACTTCGTGCTGTTGGCTTATCTCCGTAAAGATTCGTGCCGCATAAGCGGGCGTGCCCATAAATACAACGCGCATGAATTAATTCTCCTTTATGCCCACGTCACCCGGCTTGGCGCCTGCGGCGCGTGCTGCCGCTAAATCTGCCACCGCCTGCACCCGACGATCGGGGCTGGTGACCTCAACGATTGTCTTTCCATCCAGATGGTCGATTTCATGCTGCAGACACATGGCGAGAAGCCCCTCGCCCTCAAGTTCCCAAAGCTCGCCTTCCAAATCGTAATAACGGACGCGAACATAGGGAGAACGATCCACCGTAACACTGATACCCGGCAGCGACAAACAGCCTTCGGAGCTTTCAACATCTTCGCCCCGGCGCTCAACGATAACAGGATTCACCAGCACCAAGGGATCTTGACCGTAATACTCATCTTCGCAATCGATCACAATCAAGCGGATATCCAAACCAACTTGAGGGGCAGCAAGACCCACTCCATTGCTCTCATACATCAAAGCAGCCATCTGCCGCGAAATGCGCTTCAGCGATTTATCACCAGGCTTGCAATCATGGCACACCACCTTTAAGGCGTCATCAGGCCATTCCAGTATTTTCATCACAGACGTCCTTATCTTTCATGAACTTGTTTTTCGCTTCGTATTGTAAATCGTCTCAGCCAAGCGACGCATTACTGAGAAAGAAAGCACATTAAATAAGCGACTTGTGCGCCTTTCTGCGGGCAAGAACATCTTTCTGCAGATCAACTATGGTATGAAAAATCAAATCCTTCTCATCGGCAGTAAGATCTCCTTGAGCGAGCTGGGCTTTCATGATTTCAATGGATTCCTCCAAATCACCCAAAGAAAGCTCTTCGCACAGATAGCGCGCCATCTGATTCACATCCACCGACGCGTGATCGCCCTCATGAAACGATCCCGTCAAAATGCTCCTCGCAAGCGGAAAGCATTCGGTAGCGCGCGTGATGATGGTACCCGCCGAGGCATGGGCATCGGCGGCAAGGGTATCAAGGATACTGCCGGCTAAGGTTTCGTGAGAGCTGTCATGCCAGTGGGTAAGTGCGAGGCTTTCTGCATGGTCCAAACCACAGAGGGGGTTTTGCGCGCAGAGGATGAGGAATTTACGTTCGAATTTGCGGCGCGACAGCTCCTGCGACGAGAGCTTCGTCGCAGAAGGTTCAAGGGCGGCGTTCTGAACAGAGGGCAGCGAATCTTCCCTTCTCTTTTGCGTCTTCAGGCGCACAAGGCAGCTCAAAGCGTCTTCTTCACGCGTGCGTGTGCGCCCCGCAATTTGCACCGCGTAGTCCTTGGCAAGCAGCGAATCTTTAATAGGAGCGAGCAGCGAAAGCGCGTCGGTAAAAGCGCGGGAACGCCCTTCCGCCGTCATGAGGTCATGCTGAGCCAAACGGCGCTCAATGCCATATTCCAGCAAGGGCTTTGCCTGAGAAATACGTTGACGCAGCGCTTCGGCACCACGCTGTTCAACAAAATCAGCAGGATCGAGGTCATCGGGAAGAACCGCCGCGCACAGATCGATACGCGTGCGCCCCACCTCAGGCGTGATGGAGTCATCGATGAACTGCAAGGCACGGTCGGCAGCACGTCGTCCCGCCTCATCGCCGTCAAACAAATAGACGATTCTCTGTTTGGCGTGACGCGAAAGCACCCGGATATGCTGCTTGGTCAGGGCGGTTCCCAAGGTTGCCACCGCATTGGTGATACCTGCGCGATGAAGGGCGATGACATCGGTGTACCCTTCGACGACAACGGCGATACCTGAGGTGGCCATGCTCGCCTTTGCCTTGTCCAGACCATAGAGCACAGTTGATTTATGGAAGAGCGGCGTTTCCTGCGAATTCAAATATTTCGGCTGACCGTCCCCGATGATGCGCCCGCCGAAGGCAATGCAATCACCCTGTACATCGCGAATAGGAAACATGATACGGTTGTAAAAACGATCCCGCGCGTGCCCCCTATCGCCCTTCAGAACGACATTTGCCTCTACCATCTCGTCGGCCTTAAAACCCTTTGAGGAAAGATGACGCACCAGCGCGCCCGAACCCGGAGCAAAACCCAAGGTCCATTCCTTAGGGATAGCGCCACCCAAATTGCGCCTCGTTAAGTAGGCACGCGCCGCATCTGCTTCCTCGCTTTTTACCCGCATAAGCTGCGCATGATAGAAATCGGCCGTCTCGGCGCAAACTGCCTTCAGACGCGCCTTTTTCGAATTGAAGGCCCCCCCATCGCTTTTTCCCGAATAAGTCAGCGCAATATGGGCCTTATCCGCCAAAAATTGCACCGCCTCAGGAAAAGACATGCCATCAACCTTCATGAGAAAACCGAAGACATCACCACCCTCACCGCAACCGAAGCAATGCCACAGCTGAGTGGAGGGATCTATCTTGCACGAAGGTGTTTTCTCGTTATGGATAGGGCAGCAGCACCAAAAATCGCGGCCGCGCTGGCGCAAGGGCGAACGTTCGCCTATGAGTGCAACCAAATCGCTGGCCTCGCGTACTTTCTGGATTTCCTCATCGCTTATGCGCCCTTCGGCCATAGCATCATTCCGTTCTTGCATAACGATACGAGGGCTTTTCTGCCCGCAGATATTTCTTGATTGTTCATTATACGCCAACGCGCAGGCGTTTTTCGCTATCATGAGAGCCATCCAAGATGAAAGGACATGAGGCGTGAAGGTAAGCATTTACACCGATGGATCATCACGAGGCAACCCCGGGCCAGGAGGCTACGGTGCTGTTCTGCACTATACCGATGCCGCAGGAAATCTGCATGTCAAGGAGCTTTCAGCTGGATACGCCGCCACCACCAACAATCGCATGGAGCTTTTGGGTCCTATCGTTGCCCTGGAAGCCTTGAAGCGTCCCTGCGAGGTGACAATCGTTTCCGATTCACAATATCTCGTGAATGCTTTCAACCAAAACTGGATTCAGGGCTGGCTCAAACGAGGATGGAAAAACGCCAATCGGCAGCCGGTGAAAAACATCGATTTATGGAAACGCCTCCTGGCAGCAAAAGAGCCCCATACGGTTGAGTTCGTCTGGATAAAAGGCCACGCGGGACATCCCGAAAATGAGCGCTGCGACCAGCTGGCAACCGAGGCTGCTGATGGCAGCGAGCTCCTGCTCGATGAAGGCTTTGCCGCCGAGTAAGCTGCGCAGAAAACCGCTACAGCGACACCTCAGCTCTTCGCCCGCAAAGAGTGCGCTTAAAGCTGCAGCCAGCGCGGGCAAATCCGCGAATGAATCGGCAGCTGACAGGGGAAACCTTCGCCCTAACAGCGAAGATCGGAACAGTATCCCATTCTGAGCAGGTCTTTTTCCCTTTTCGGGAACAGGTAACGATACAAATCCATAAAATAGCTGTCCGTCATAGAAGCAAGGTAGTCAACGATAATCTGGTGTGGGTCTTCTTGCAGATATGCCTCTTTCGTAAAGCTTGACGATTGGGCTACCAGTTTACGAATATGATGACGATACACCGGCGAGTCTTCCGCACCTGCCTGCAGATCAGCCAGAAGATGATCATAGATCTCACGAAACATCTCTTCCACCATATTGCCGGTATCCCCCACCATACCCTCTTTCAGATAGATAAACTCATAGTTCTGACGCTTGGCGATCTTGACGTCATGAAAAGCCGCTTCGCTCATGCAGATACGGTCTTTTCCGTAGCTGTTGTTGACGATATCCGCCGTAAGGTTGTTGATAATCGTGGCGTTGTTCTTGCCGATGAGCTGGGAATCGAAGCAATCGTACGAAGAAAGCACCCCCATATGCAGGGCATCGGCGCGATCTTTGCCCAGATAGGCAATCATATCGCTCACCCTCACCACGCAGCCTTCCAGCGTGGTGGGCCGCAAGCTCGCGATGCTTTGTTCGTCTTGGTTGCAGGTCTCGACCATAGCATCCAGCTGCTCGAACGTATCCATAGAGCCCAAA
Source organism: uncultured Eggerthellaceae bacterium (assembly GCA_964346845.1). Classification (GTDB taxonomy): domain Bacteria; phylum Actinomycetota; class Coriobacteriia; order Coriobacteriales; family Eggerthellaceae; genus CAKUOV01. The sequence continues at coordinate 11,640 of CAYFWL010000003.1, forward strand.
CGAAGGGTCTGCTGGGCAAATTCACCATTATGGCAAAGTGCTCCATTGAGGGTTTGCAGGCTGATATTGCGACGGTAGAGCTTATCCAGCACGCGTACCGAATGAACATTATGGTTGAAATAGCGACCCGTATACTCATGGTAGATCTTGCTGAGGTAGCGCTCCCCCGCATGGCCAAAGGGCGTGTGGCCTACGTCATGGCCAAGTGCTATGGCCTCGATGAGATCCCCATTGAGGCCCAATAAACGTCCAATGCCTTGCGCCGTGCGGTTAACCAGCTGCACGTGAAGACCGCGCCGACAGATATCATCGTCCTCTACAAAGGAAAAAACCTGGGTTTTGTCAGCATAGCGATTATAGGCAGGTACATTGATGATTTTCTCGATATCACGCGCGAATGCGGGGCGCGCCAAGGTAGCTTCGTCATGGGGGTTTGCCTCACGTCGAACAACAGCCTCATCAGGAGTCCTCAAAGGATGCTGGCGGCCATGCAGCCTATCAGCACGGATAGCCTGCTCAACTTCAGGATCCAAACTCAGATACGGAATGCGTCCCGTGCTCATAGAATCATCCTTCCCTATTTTCCCTCGCGGTGCTGGCGAGCTATTTCCTCGGCAACCCGCTCCCCCAAATCGATGAGCTCTTGTCTGCTATGAACCCCGCACTTGCTATATATACGACGAAGATGGGTATCAACGGTGCTCTTGGAAATAACGAACTGATCGGCAATGCGCTCACCGGTGCGCCCTTTAAGCGCCAAGGGTAAAATCTCAGCTTCGCGTTTTGACAGACCGCAGCGTTGCGCCAAGCACTCGCATGCCTCATCGAAGCTATCCAGCGCCGCCGCAACCGACCCCAATTCGCCCAGGTCGTTTTCGGTGAACAGGAAGAGAAAGGCAAGCAGGATACAAAGACCCGCCAACGCAAAGGCCCACGGCTCGAAAACCCCCACGTCCGTAAACTCATCGCACAGATTCCCGAGCAGCAGACCAAGAGTCTGACCTCCTAAAAGAAAAGCAAAACCTGCAGAAAAGGCCAGCGCCGGATCGCGCGACACCGTAAACGCATTGATCAGGAACACAATCACCAAGACCATGATCAGCCCTAAGAATCCTGCAAAAACGAGGGACTGGCCATTAAAGGTAAGATCTTGAAGAGCCGGTGCGAAAAGAAAACCAGCAACCATCAAAAGAATCGCCAAACGATATACGTAGGCGATAGCCCCTTCTCGCGCTGCAAACTGGGCAGGAATCGTCGGAGACGATGCGTTTTCGGAGTGCAACGCCACCGGATGAAAGAAAATCTGCAAGGCGGCAATTCCCAGCATGATGAATACGCACAAGGACGCAGGAAACGAAACATCGGCCCCAGCACTACTCCCCATAAACGACTGGGCAAAACCTGAACCCACGCCAAAAACGAAGGTGCCGAGCATGATACGCGCCGAAAGGTCGATAGCCTTTGCTGAAGCGGCGCGATCGTCTTGCAACTGCCTATCAAGTACAGATGCAGTTTCGGTCATGCGCAGGTGAAGCGTTGAAGCAGCACCCAGGGGAAGCAGGTCGATAACGAGGTATCCCATAAAAGCGGGAGCAAGGCAGGAAAAAGCGCTGATGAGGGCACCGGCAACCGAACCTGCGATAACGATAAACGCAGCATCGTCGAGAGAAAGTGAACCTAAAAGCCTCCCCC
>CAYFWL010000003.1:13341-35572 GCA_964346845.1 uncultured Eggerthellaceae bacterium
CACAGAAGCGGTGAGATAGCCACCCCCTGGACGGCAGACGAAATGATGATGGCAGCGGAATACGAACTGCCTGCAGCGAGCAAGGAGAAAGACGATGCGATAAGAAGCAGAGCGTACCCGTACATGAACTCCGGCTTCATGAGCTTTTGCAGGGCTGTCGCGGAAAGACCACGCAAGAGACCCAGCATCAACGCCGCAAAGAGCAGGGTAAGCAAAAGGCTGCCGCGATCAAGATCGAAAAATCCCAAAAGCAGAGGCCCCTCGGAGCCGCGATAGAAGAGGGCAAAAAGGAAGCCTTGAAAACAAGCGAAGCCGAACACTTCGGCAAACAATTGCTTAAACGCGGTTATCATAGCGCTCCCTCCTTTCCCTTGAGGCAAAAAATGTACCTTCTGCATAGTACCAGTTTGCACCCGAAGCCTCTCCGTTGGCTTTGGGTATGTGCGAACAAACAGAAAAAGGAAGAGTATGAAAAAGGAGTCAGCAAAACCGACTCCTTACAAAACTCTGTTATGAAAAGAGCGAAGGGATTACTTTCCGTCTTCGACTTCTTCTTCGACTTCCACAATCTTTTTGACCACGCGCTTTTTCGGGGCTTCTTCAGTCTCCTCAACAACTTCGGCTTCCTCAGTAGTAGCCGCTTCCGCCTTGTCACCATCGTCCATGCCCGCGCGCAGATTCTTGACGGTCTTGCCAAAAGCAGCACCAAGCTTGGGAAGGTTCTTAGGACCAAAGATCAGAAGAGCGACAATAAGGATGACAACCCACTCAAAACCTTTAGGCACAAACGGCATAGCATTTCCTTTCAACAGCAGTTCTCAATTACCTCACATACGTAACAATGGGTACACTATGCAGAAGTTTCAGTCCCTCGTCTATCACGCAAATTGGGGTATTTTTCGTTTCGGCGAGAAAAATGGCTGTCATGCATTTGCACGACAGCCCCTGTTTTACCTGTTCAAAGACGATTATTGGGAATTTTTCGCCATGAGGCTGAAATCAGCCACCGGCGCAAACACCGAAACGAAACGATTCAGCAACTTCATGCGGTTCGCCCGCAATTGAAGGTCTTCATCCATGACCATGATGTCCTCAAAGAAGACATCGATAGGTTTGCGTAGAGCAGCCAAGTGCTGCAACGCATCCTGGTAGTCGTCCTGAGCAAGAGCCTTCTCGACCGCATCGAGGGCCTGGGAGACAGCATCGTTCAATACCTTTTCGGTGACACCCAGCAAGGTCTCATCTACCGTATCGCCTGCCTGAGCATCACGCAAATTGTTAGCGCGTGCAAATGCCGTAGCAAGGTCATCGAAGGTCTCGGCGGCATCCTTGCGAGCCGCTTCCAAAGCCTTGACGCGAGTGATGAGAACCAAAGGCTCACAAACACCGGCAGCTAAAACAGCATCGATTGCATCAGGACTCCAACCCTCCTCTTTCAGGCTCACCTTGGTACGGGTGATAAAGAAGTCCACAATCTTGTCGCGCACGGCAGCACGATCGAAAACGATGCCTTGCTTTTCATAGGATGCGAGCGCGAAATCAATGGCCTGCGTCAGAGAAACCGTCAAACCAGCCTGCAGCATGGCGATGATGCCGATGGCCTGCCGACGCAAGGCGAAGGGATCGGATGATCCCGTAGGACCCTGGTCCACAGCAAAAAGCCCACCGATGGTATCGAGCTTATCGGCAGCAGCAACGCACATCCCCACCATGGACCGAGGCACATCGTCCCCTGCGAAACGAGGACGATAGTGATCGGCGATTGCTTGAGCAACCTGCTCGGTCTCGCCTGCCGCCTTGGCGTAGTAGGACCCCATAATGCCCTGAACGCTGGTGAACTCAACCACCGCGCCCGTCACCAGATCCGCTTTCGCCAAAAAGGCAGCGCGCTTGGCCTCAGCAACGTCGCTCTCAGAGAGACCCACGCGCGTGGCCAAAGCCCCTGCAAGCGCCTCAATACGAGAAACCTTGGCACGCGTAGTACCCAACGTCTCCTGGAAAACCACGTTTTCCAAATCATCCACGTAAGCCTCTAAGGGCTTTTTCAAATCCTCATCGTAGAAGAATTTGGCATCATAGAGACGAGCAGCCACCACACGCTGGTTTCCGTCGATGATGTTTGCCTTAAAAGCAGGGTCACCGTTGGAGGTAACGATGAATTTATTGGTCAGCGCACCCTCGGCGGTAAAGAGCGGGAAATAGCGCTGGTGAACCAGCATGGCATCGACGATGATCTCTTTGGGAACCGAGAGGAAGAGCTCATCGAATTCACCGACCAGAGCCGTAGGATACTCGACCAGATTGACGACCTCAGCCATAACCTTGGCAGGAAGCTCAGCCACCAGGCCTGTCTTTTCTTCAATCGCTTTAATCTGCTGGCGAATGACCGCCTCACGCTCAGCCTCAGACGTCACCACATACGCATCACGCAATACCGAAAGCACATCATCGGCACAAGGGACCTCAAAGGGCCCCGGAGCCAAGAAGCGATGCCCGCGCGTCGTTCTCCCCGATACAAGACCGGCAAAGGTCACCTCGATGATTTCGGTGCCCAAAAGAGCGAGTAACCAGCGCACCGGACGACGGAATTGGTCGCTTAAATCTCCCCAACGCTGGGGGCGCGGCCACGAAAGGCCCGTGATCAAGCCCCGAAGCAGTTCCGGAAGCAAATCAGCGATATGCTTTGCAGGCGTGCGCTTAACCGCGTAAACGTATTCAACGCCCTTATCCTCACGGCGTTGCAGCTGGTCAGCATCAACTCCCTTGCCACGAGCAAAACCCAGAGCGGCCTTAGTGGGGTTACCCTCGTCGTCAAAGGCAATCTTTACGGCGGGACCTTTAAAGACCTCTTCCAAAGCCTCTGTCTCTTCAGGAACCTCGGTGACTTCAAGAATCAAACGTCGTGGCGTGGAGTACACAGCGATACCGCCATACGCGATGCCAGCGCCTTCAAAGGCACTGCGAGCCAGCTTCTCCATCTGAATAGTAGCGTTATGCAGGTCAAACGCCGGAAGCTCTTCGGTGCCGATTTCAAAAACAAGCGTCTGAGTCGCCATCGCTTACGCCTCCTTTCCATCAGAATCCGCAGGTGCCTGACCCACCACGTGTTCCAAATAGCTCGCGCAGCAAGCCTTAGCGATAGTGCGTACGCGCAGGATGTAGCCCATGCGCTCAGTAGCGGAAATAACACCCCGTGCATCCAGCAAATTGAACGCATGGGAGCACTTCAGCACATAGTCATACGCTGGCAACGGCAGGCCTTCAGCCAACACGCGATTACATTCGGCCTCATAGCGGTCAAATTCACCGAAGAGCAGCTCGGTATCTGCCACTTCAAAATTGTATGCCGAAAACTCCCGCTCGTTTTCCAAAAAGACGTCACCATAGGTGAACACGGTGCCATCGTCGGAGCGGCTCCAGACAATATCGTATACGGAGTCAACACCCTGGATATACATAGCCAAGCGCTCCAGACCATAGGTGATCTCCACCGGAACGGGGTCGCATTCGAAGCCGCCAACCTGCTGGAAATAGGTGAACTGAGTGCACTCCATGCCGTCAATCCACACTTCCCAGCCCAGGCCCCAGGCACCCAGCGTGGGGCTTTCCCAGTCATCTTCAACAAAACGCACATCGTGTTCGAAGACATTGATGCCGATAGCCCCAAGGCTCTCCAGATACAGCTCCTGAGAGCGTTCGGGAGAAGGCTTGATCAATACCTGAAACTGATAGTAGTGCTGCATGCGGTTAGGGTTTTCGCCATAGCGGCCATCGGTCGGACGGCGACACGGCTGCACATAGGCAGTCCGCCACACTCCGGGGCCCAGCGCACGCAAGGTGGTTGCCGTGTGAAAGGTGCCGGCACCAACCTCGTTATCGTAGGGTTGCAGCACCACACAACCCTGCTTCGCCCAGAAGCTCTGCAGATTCATGATGATGTCTTGAAATGTAGGGGGAAGATTCACCGCTAAACCTTGCTCGCCCACTTCTTCGATTGCCATATCTCTCCTCTATCTCAAAATTACCGCACTGCGTACACGCTTATTGTTTCTTTATTCCAGAAGCCCAATGCTGCTCAGAGGCCAGTAGGTAAAAAATGCGCGCCCCGACACACTGCTTGCTGGCACCGCGCCGAAGTAGCGAGAATCCTGAGATGACGTGCGATTGTCTCCCATGACCCATATATACCCTTCAGGCACCACGTAAGGATAGCTCACCTGACTCGAATTCAGCGGATTTGATGCCTTGCCCTGAGTGTAGCTCGCCTCATCAAGAGGCTCACCATCAACATACACCACACCGTTTTTCAAATCCACGGTCTGTCCGCCGATAGCGATACAGCGTTTGATAAGGGTGCGGTTATTTTTTTCAGGGTCATCGAAGGTGACCACATCCCCTGGTTCTATATCCCTGAAATAATAGGAAACTTTTTCTGAAAAAACCATATCGCCCGGCATAATCGTTTCTTCCATAGAACCAGAAGGAATCCCATACGGTTGGAAGATAAACAGGCGCAGGCCGAAGAAAAGAACGATCATGAGAGCAAGCATGACAAAAAAGCTCCGCCAGGAATCACCCTTGCGCGGCGCTTGCTCATTTTGCTGGTTGTGCCTGTCGTCAACACGGTCAGCTGACATAGAAAACCCTTCTCAACGCTTCGTCATACTCCATAAGGAGGAATCATACCGCTAAAGGACGGATCTTTTATTCATCACGATCCAAAGATTGCAGAAATCGCCTATCATCGGCGGTCAAATTTGCCTGCTCCAACAAGTCGGGACGCAAACGATACGTGCGCTTCAAGCTCTGTTCACGCCTCCATCGCGCAATAAGTGCGTGATTGCCCGACAGAAGCTCGAAAGGCACGTCCATCCCGCGATAGCTGGCCGGACGCGTATACTGGGGATATTCAAGCAGGTTGTCGCAGAAGCTTTCATCAACAGCGCCCCGCTCAGCTCCTAAAACGCCGGGGATTTTGCGTACAACCGCGTCAATAACGACCATGGAAGCCAACTCTCCGCTGGTCAGAACATAATCGCCCAGCGAAAGCGTAGCATCAGCGAGCGAATACACCCGCTCGTCAATGCCTTCGTAGTGACCGCAGATGCACAGCAGGTGCTCTTTTTCAGAGAGTTCTGTCGCCAACGCATCATCAAAAAGGGTTCCCGTAGGAGAAAACAGGAGGGTAAAGGGTTTTTTCGCACATCGAGCAGAAAGCTCATCGTAGGCCTCAAAGATAGGCTCGCACTTCATAACCAAGCCCTGCCCCCCACCGTACGGGTCATCATCGGTCGTACGATGACGATCGTGGGTCCATTCTCGCAGGTCATATGCGTAAAAGTCCAGATACCCCTTCTCTTGGGCTCGCTTCATGATAGAGCTTCCCATAACGGAGCTGAACATATCGGGAAAGGTAGAAAGGGTGTCGATACGCATGAAGACCTCCTTAGAGATCCAAAAGACCCGCAGGGATATCAACGTCAATGCGCTTCTTTTCGGGGTCAATGTTCACGATGAACTCATCCACAAAAGGAATGAGCAACGAAGCACCTTTTTCGGGTTTCACGCTCAAAAGAAACTGAGCAGGCATCTGCTCAAGGGCATCGACATAGCCTAGAGAACCCATCTCGGCATCGATTACCTCATACGTGAGGAAGGACTGGTCGGCCAATGCCGCCTGAACAGCATCCAAATCATCTCGGTTGAGAAGCACATGGCAACTAAGCAGCTTTTCAGCCGCTGTTTTATCCTTCACCGAATCGAAGCGCACCAGATAATCACCACCTGCGCCCTCCTGGATTTCTTCAATCACGCCGCTGCGAACGGCATCGCCTACCGGAGGGACAAAATGGGCTGTTTTGCCTTCAGTCAACAAAAATGGAAGGTTTGATGCAGGACGCACCACAAACCTTCCATCAAGTGTTTTAGTTCCCGTCAAGACGGCAACGTCAACCCAAGCGCTCATCACTCGTCAATAAGCTCTACTTCGACATGAGCATCTTCTTGGGACGCAGCAGCACGCGCAATGGTGCGAACCGCCTTAATGATGCGGCCCTGACGACCGATGACCTTGCCAGCATCAGCTTCGTTCACCCGCAGCTCAACGACGATCGTTTTTCCTGACTCTTCAAACGAAGAAATCTCAAAATCATCTTCAAACTCAACGAGGGGACGAACAACCGTCTCAACAAGACCGGAAATTTTCTCGGTCAGCTCAGGCATTTCTATGCTTCCTTGCGAGCGTTGTCAATCAGACGCTTTGCCGTATCGGTGGGCTGTGCTCCCTTTGCGATCCACTGGTCGACCGCTTCCAGATTGATGCTCACGGTAGCAGGCTCAGTGCAAGGATTGTACGTACCGATCTGTTCGATAAAGCGACCATCACGAGGGCTTGTGGAATTTGCAACAACAATACGATAGTACGGACGCTTCTTAGAACCGTGACGTGCAAGACGAATCTTAACTGCCATGAAGATGAACTCCTTTTTTAATCTTTACATCTATAAGCAGGGCTTAAAAACCCTAGAAAACAGCGATTTTATATACTATTACGAAAGAGCCTTTTTGACAAGCGCAAACCATGAAATCATCGAAAAGACTAATCGCCTAACAGATCCTGCAGCTTCTTGAGATCGCTGGCATTCATGCCGCCTAAAGGAGACCCTCCCCCGAAACCTCCACGAAAGCCACCCCGTTTGCCCTTCTTGCCTTTTTTCCCTTTGGCGACCGTCTGCGCAGCGGTCATCTTTTTGATCATCTTGCGTGTTTCGTTGAATTTCTTAATCAGCTGATTGACATCGGTTACCGTAACGCCTGCACCCGCCGCAATACGGGCACGGCGGCTTCCGTTGATCAAGTCAGGTTTTTGGCGCTCGGCCTTCGTCATAGAGCCGATGATGACAGCCATTTTGTCAAAAGCACCTTCATCGACTTCACCCTTCGCCATGGCCTTATCACCGCCGGGAAGCGCCGAAATCAACTTAGAAACGCCGCCCATTTTTTTAACTTTCTGGTTCATTTCAAGGAAGTCATCGAAAGTCAGCTGAGCCTTGGCAAGACGCTTTGCTTCTTCTTCCTCAATCTTGTCCTCTTGAAGCTTAACGGCGCTTTCAATCAAGGAGACCATGTCGCCCATGCCGAGAATGCGCTTGGCCATACGATCAGGATAAAAGACCTCTAAGGAATGGGGCTTTTCACCTTGTGAGATAAACTTAATCGGCTTACCCGTGACCTCGCGAATCGACAGGGCACCGCCGCCACGGGCATCGCCATCCATCTTGGACATAATCACGCCATCGAAATCGACCCGCTGGGCGAATGCGGCAGCCACATTGACGACATCCTGACCCGTCATCGCATCGACAACCATCAGAATCTGATCGGGGGTCACGGCAGCTTTGATCTTCTCCGCTTCGGCCATCATCTCTTCATCGACGTGCAAGCGACCAGCGGTGTCGATAATGACCACATCGCGCATGCTGTCAATGGCATCTCGGACGCCTTCTTGGGCGATACGAACGGGATCAACGCCATCACCGCGGTAACAGCGCACCCCGATCTCACGCGCCAGGGTTTCCAGCTGATCAGCTGCCGCAGGGCGGTACACATCGCAGGCAACCAGCAAAGGGCTATGCTTTTGCTCCTTAAGCAGGTAGGCGAGCTTTGCAGCGGCGGTCGTCTTACCTGAACCCTGAAGGCCCACCAGCATGATGACGTTGGGAATACGACTGCCCATCACCAAGCGGCTATCAGAAGTACCCAGCAGATTGGTGAGCTCGTCAAGCACGACCTTCACCACATTCTGGGCAGGTGTCAAGGATTCAAGAACCTCTGCCTCCAAACACCGTTGCTTGGTGCGCGCAATGAAACCCTTGACCACTTTGAAGTTGACGTCAGCCTCCAGCAAGGCCATACGGATTTCGCGCATAGCGTCGTTGATGTCTTCTTCGGTAAGGCGGCCTTTACCCCGTAAACGACCGAAAACGCCCTGTAATCGGTCAGAAAGCGATTCAAGCATGATCCCGCTCTTTCTCTTCATCGGCTGTCCCTGATCCTATCAGGGCAGACACAAAGTCATCCGCATTGAATTCACGTAAATCGTCCAGGCCCTCGCCCACGCCGATCTTCAAAATGGGCAGATTCAATTCATGAGAAACGGCCAGCGCAATACCGCCTTTAGCCGTGCCGTCAAGCTTGGTCATGATGATGCCATCAAGAGCGAGCGCCTTATGGAACTCTCGCGCCTGCGAAAGCCCGTTTTGACCCGTCGTGGCATCGATGACCAACACCGTATATACCGGCAGTTCAAAGCGTCCGCCCACCACCGAGACTACCTTTTCCAGCTCACGCATAAGATCGGCAGAGGTATGGAGACGACCTGCCGTATCAATGAGCACAAGGTCAGAGCCTTCCTGCTTTGCACGCTCGAGGGCGTCATAGCACACGCTGGCGGGGTCGCTGCCGCGCTCGCGCATGCATATGGGCACCGCAGCACGTGTTGCCCACACCTCCAACTGTTCAATGGCTGCAGCGCGAAAGGTATCGGCGCTGCCCAAAAGCACCTTACGACCCTGATCGGAAGCTTGTTTTGCCAGCTTGCCACAGGTGGTTGTCTTACCTGAGCCGTTGACGCCCACGAACAAAACCACCGCAGGAGCGCCATCCAAGATACCCTTTTCATCATTCACGAAGAATGCAACCATCTGTTCTTTGAGAAGATTCAAAACCGACTCGGCATCGGGAAGTGCCTGGCGGGTTGCTCGGTCACGAAGCTTTTCCACAATTTGACTTGAAGCAGCTCCTCCGACATCAGCCAAGATAAGCACTTCTTCCAAGTCATCCCAAAACTCATCATCGAGCTGAGGACCACGCTGGAGCAATACGTTCATTTGCTCCTTGAATTTGACACGAGAACGCTCCAAGCCTTCGCTCAAGCGATCAAAAAAGCCCATGCGTTTCCCTTTCCTTCCTTATACGCCACCTGATGAGCAGCGCAGAACACCCGTAGCTATTCAGCGTAGCGAAGCGCATGCTCCAAACGCTGACTGATGACTTTCGTGACGCCATCTGCCTGCATGGAAACGCCGAATAAGACATCGGCCATCTCCATGGTGCGGCGCTGATGGGTAATCATGATGAGCTGCGTCGTCTCGCGAAGCTCATCGAGATAGGCAATCAAGCGTCGAAGGTTGGTATCATCCAACGCGGCCTCAACCTCGTCCAAAATATAGAAAGGCGTGTTGCGAATACGATACACCGCAAAAAGCAATGCGAGTGCCACCAGGGATTTCTCACCACCCGACATCAAGCTCATCTTGGAAATTTTCTTACCGCGCGGTTGCGCCACTACTTCAACACCACTCTGTTCCCTATCGTCGGGATCAACCAATAGAAGCTCAGCAGTGCCACCAGGAAACAGGGCTGCAAAAATCTCTTTGAAATTGGCGTTTGCCGTTTCGAAGGTACGGGCGAAGTCATCCTTCATACGCTCGTCGATAGCAGCGTTGATCTTACGCAGAGCCGCACGAGCACCGCGTAAATCCGCTAACTGGGATGAGAGATAATCAAAACGAATCTTGAGTTGTTCGTATTCCTTGGCAGCGTCGGGGTTGATGGTACCCATATTGGCAATACGGCGCTTCAAACGGAACACTTCCTCTTCCGCCGAGGCACGGTCGGTGAGCACAGGGAGCTTAAGGACCTCTTCGAGGGGCAGGGCGTAGTCCTGGGCAATCCGCTCAACACTCGACTCCACCTGAACCTCAAGACGCCCCTTTTCCACGCGAAGCTGCCCGAGTTCCCCGTTGACCTGGTCATGGGCCTCACGTGCTCGTTTGACGGCTTCGTGAGCTTCTTGAGCCTGCTGGTGCACCCCGAGCGCAGCATCTTGCTCACGCGTGGATGCTTCTTCCAGCTTTGCAGCACGCGCACGCGCGGATTCACTCAAAAGCCCTAAGAGCTCGATGAGCGGAAGGGCACGCCCCGCGATACGCCGCTGGACAGACAAAGATTGAGCAGCCTGCGTGTCAGAAGCGGAAAGTTTCGCCAGCTCTTCAGCGCGCGTCTGGAGGACACGTTGAAGATACAGCTCGCGCTCTTTGAGCATAGCTTCCTTCAGCTTGGCATCGGCGAGATTGCCCGCCAACGCTCCCTCTTTTTCCCGCGCGGGAACAACGGCATCTTGGCTTTGCGCTACGAGCATCTTTTCCTGGGAGAGCTTCTCTGAAGCGCGCTCCAAAAGTTCGGCAAACTCTTGGACCTGCGGCGTTGCGGAATCGATGGTTTTCTGCACATCCTCTCGTTGACGCCGTGCGTTTTCGAGATCATTGCGAGCTTGAAAAAAACGCTGGTCGGCGAATTTCTGCTCCTGTTTTGCCGAGGAAACCAAACCGCGCACGTGCGCCAACTGCTGGCCCCGTTCCAGCAAATCGTCCTGGACCACCTTCACCTGCGATGATGCCTGCTCAGATGCTTCAGCCGCCTGATCGACCTTCAAGGAACTCTCACGATGAGATGCACGCAGGGCATCCAGACGGCGAGCACGCGCTAAAGCGCCCTCTGCCCCCGCATCAGATGCCCTCCCGAAAACAATACGCCCATCAGGATAAACGATGTCCCCTTCCAAGGTCGCCGCACAGAGAGGCCCTTGTGCGCTCTGATGAAGCCTTAGGGCTTCGGACAGATCATCGCAAACAAACACGTTGCCCAAAAGTGCCATAACAGCCTCCCGAGAGCTCTCCGGAAGCTTCATACGATCAACAAGACGCGTTTGATCAGTAACGAGCGCCGATGCGTCTTTCACCTTGCGTGCCGCTCCGTCTTTGCGCAAAAGCAAGGTTACCGTGCCCGTCAAGGACTGCTTCTCCAGATGGCATGCAAGCTCAGTCGCTGCCGATGCATCCTCTACCAGCAAAGCGGAAACACTGGATTCAAGCAAACGCTCAACCAGCACGTCATAGCCCTCTTCAACCGTAATCTCATGCAAAAGAGGAGAGACGTCGAAGAGCTCCTGCGCCGCATCACCGCCCAGCCACGCACGTGCTTCGCTGGAAGACGAAAGCGACTCACGCTCCACTTCCTCCAAAGCAATCATCTGAGCAGCAAGCGTGCGCTCATGGCGAATAGCAGCATCATGGGAAGCCTCCGCTTGCTTTTCAGCCGCTTTAGCCTGAGTAAGCAGTTCGCGCGCCAGGGCTTCAGCCTTTGTCGCCTGCTGGAGTTGCTCATCAAGGTTCTGGGCAGATTGCATGCTTTCAGCCCGAGCTTTTTCCGCTTGGGCGAAAGAATCCTGCAGGCCGAGCATACGCTCGTCGAAGAGGCTGGCACGGCTCACCGCCCCGTCCAGCTTTTCTTTGGTGCGCGTATAGTTGTTACGAATAGTCTGTTCTTCTTTTTCCGCATCTCGATGAAGCTGCTGGTGACGGGATACCTCGCGCTCCAGGGAACTCAAAAGCTGAGCGCTGGTAAAATGATCACGCTCTGCAAGGGCAGTTTCCTGAAGAGCGGCGGCAAGCTTCTCCTGAACCGCGCGCAGCTCTTCTTGAAGCTCTTCATCCTCTTGGGTCAGCTGCTGGCGGCGCTCTTGATTGGACGTTGCCAAAGCCTCCAATTCGGAAATGCGCAGACGTGCCGAGCGCAGTTTTTCCTGGAAGAGCATGATTTGAGAATCAAAGCGCTCGACCTGATCGGACACATGGCGGTGCTGGCGTACGAGCGCAGTCAAGCTCTCGCTACCGTTGCGGATAAGATCCTGAAAACGAAGCGATTCCTCCTCTGCCTGGGCAATGCCCTGCTTGCGCTGCTCTAAACGCTCTTCAAGCGTCGTCATCTGCACGCACATCTCATTCCATCGGTCACGCAGAGCACGAACATCATCTACGGCGAGGCTTAAGCTCAAATCGGCGAGCTGTGAGGATATCTCCTGGTATGCCTCGGCTTTTTTCGCCTTACGCTCCAAGGGGCCTAACTGGCGCGACACCTCGTTGACGATATCCTGCACGCGCTCTACGTGGTGTTCCATCTGCTCAATGCGACGCTCGCTTTTCGCCTTGCGCTGCTTGTGCTTCAGGACACCCGCCGCCTCTTCTATGAGCGCGCGACGATCTTCGGGTTTAGACTGCAAAATCGAATCCAAATTGCCCTGGGAAATGATGGAATAGGTGCCTGTTCCCAAACCGGAATCATGCAAAATGTCCAAAACATCCATGCGGCGCGCCTGAGAACCGTTGATCAGGTATTCGCTTTCGCCGCTACGATACATACGACGCGCTACGGAAACCTCGGTGTAGTCAACCGGCAAAGATCCATCCGAGTTATCGAGCACCAGGTCAACTTCGGCAACCCCCACCGACTTGCGCGCAGAAGAACCCGCAAAAATCACGTCTTCCATAACCTGACCGCGCAAGTTCTTGGCATTTCTTTCGCCCAAAACCCAAAGCACTGCATCGGAAATATTGGATTTACCTGAGCCATTGGGACCGACAACGGCTGTCACGCCCGGCTCTAACGACAAGACGCTACGGTCGGCAAACGACTTGAACCCCTTCAATGACAACGACTTTAAGTACATGCTCTATCCTTGCGACCGAGGGGGCTGATCCACAGGATTACCCTTTTTACGCGCCTGCTTTTCGGCCTTGGCACGCGCTGCAGCAGCTTGCTTTTCAGCCTTGGCACGCGCTGCGGCAGCCTGCTTTTCGGCCTTTTCCTCAGCGGTCAAGCCGAGACCGAAGAACTCACCGAGACGCGCAAGGGTGCTTCGAGCAGCTTGGCTCTCAGCCTCCTTCTTGGTACGCCCCCTACCCTGGGCAAGACCCTGGTCGCCGGCAAAAACCTGAGCAACAAAGGTACGGTCATGAGGCGGTCCTTGGGTTTCGATGAGCTTATAGGTAGGCGTGATACCATCTTCCTGCAACTTTTCTTGCAGAGCACTCTTAGGATTTTCGGGTTCACGAGCCAAAGCGATATCCATACGGGGAATCAGCGTGTGTTCTACGAACGCCACAGCAGCATCCATGCCGCTATCCAAATACAGAGCAGCGACAATAGCCTCGTACACGTTTTCCAAAGCGGAATGAAGGCCACGCCTCCCTGTTCCCGCTTCCGATAAACCAAACACGATGCAGTCAGCAAAACCCAAGCTCAAAGCTACCTCAGAAAGACTTGCCCCCGAAACGAGCGCGACCTTGATGCGCGTCAAACCGCCCTCATCGAGATCATGGTACTGGTGAAAGGCCAAGGTTGCCACAATAGCGCCTAAGATGCTATCGCCCAAAAACTCCAGGCGCTCATAGGAATACTTGACCGAACGACCCTCGGTCGCCGAAGGATGGGTAATAGCGGCAAGCAGCAAAGACTCATCGACAAAGCGATACTGCAGGATGCGCTGCATTGCATCGAGCTTTTCCCGTTGCTCGCTCGTGAAGCCCCCCCGATCACGAAGATCACTCATGGGACTCCTCCGCTACCTTCTGCGCCTGGGCCCAGTCAGCAATACGCTCCACCAAACCAGAACGCACCACCTGAGCAGTGATGGAAACACCGTTACGTATGGCACGATCAGACGAAGATCCATGGCCGATGATGCAAGCACCCTTGACGCCTAACAAGGGCGCACCACCGAAGGTATCGGGGTCGATAGAATCCTTGAGAGCCTTAAAGCCGCGGGCCATGGCTGCAGAACCCACCTTGGTAACGATGCTTTGCGTCATAATGCCCTTGATGGCCTTGAAAATCTGCTTTGCGGTACCTTCCACCGTCTTCAGACAAACGTTACCCGTAAAGCCATCGCATACATACACATCAAAAGTTGCAGCCATCAAATCGCGGCCCTCGCAGTTGCCTGCGAAATTAGGGATCTGCTCTTTGAGAAGCTGGTAGCATTCCTGGGCAAACTGGGAGCCCTTGGTTTCCTCTTCGCCGATGTTCATCAGAGCAACACGTGGGCGCTCAATGCCCAAAAGCGACTCAGCATACACCGATGCCATCTGGGCAAACTGCACCAAATAGGCGGGCTTACAATCAGCATTTGCCCCGACATCGCACATAAGAACAGGGCGTATGGGGGAAGGGATAACCGTTGCCAGGGCGGGTCGGGCAATGCCCTTGATACGCCCCATGATAAGGGTTGCGGCGGCTAAACAGGCACCCGTCGAACCAGCGGAGTAAAAACCCTGAGCGCGTCCCTCCTTCACCGCGCGACAAGCGACCGAAATAGAGGAATCCTTCTTTTTGCGCACCGCTTCGGCGGGGTGTTCGTCCATCTCGATAACCTGGGTTGCCACAGCCGCTTCACAGCGTTCATGAGACGCGGCAAAGGGCTCCACAACATCAGCGGGGCCACATAAGATGAGGGAAAGATAGGGGTCGGCGACTAAGGCCGATTCACAGCCCGCCAGAACAACCGAAGGCGCGTTGTCACCGCCCATAGCATCAACGGCAATAGTAATGAACTCAGACATTCATTCTCTCCTTGTGAAAAGCAATCGTCCTCAGACGGAAAAAGCTGCCCGTCTCGGTGAGAGCGCAGCAGCGTTTGCCGACTTTTCGCTGCTTCGATTATAGGGGATTTACCCAGCAAATCCCCTGCCCCACGGCACATTTCAAGTCATTGTCACAAATTTGACCACCCGAAAGAATCTGCCGCGAACAGCTCCTCCAAAGCCAAAAAGCCTTCCCTCTTATACGAGAAGGAAGGCTCAGCTGATGCTCTAAAAACCGAGATTACTCGACTTCGATAACCTGACGGCCTTTGTAATAACCGCAGCTGGGACAAACGCGATGAGGAAGCTTGACCTCGCCGCACTGAGGGCACACGGAACGAGAGGGTGCGCTGATACGATCGTTGGCGCTGCGACGAGCATGAGTGCTGGCGCGGCCGGTTCGTTGCTTAGGTACTGCCATGACCTATTCTCCTTCTTTAACAAACCGAGATAGAGACAATCTCGAATAACTCTTGGTAAACACGCAAAACGGTATTCTAGCAAAGGCTCAACTGCTATTCAAGGGTCAATCTTGACCCAAGAGAAAATTAATCTCGCTCCTCAAACGAAAAATCCTTCAAAGCAGCAAAAGGATTGTCGGGATTGACATCCTCCCCCTGAGCGCAGCCGCAGGGCCCCTCATTGAGATTTGCCCCGCACTGAACGCAGAGACCCTGGCAATCATCATCACATAGAGGGATTGCGGGAATATCTAGCATAATAGCAGCCTGAATCAGAGGAAGTAGATCCATCGTATGGTTTTCAGGAAGCACATCAAACTCATCGCCTTCCCAATCCTGACCGCCAGCGCTTTCGGCATCCAAAAAGAAGTAGCCCTCGATCTCGCCGAATAGAGGGACGCTTGCCGTACCGCCGCAACGCGCGCACGCCGTTTTCCCCACAACGTCACAGCTACCTTCCACCAGCAGCGCTTCACCGGTATTACTCAACTCGACTTCCCAGGTCAACGCTTCATCGAAGGTATACAAATCGGGTCCGAATTTCATAACGGGAAGATCGACTTCCCCTTCGAAATGAGCCGTTTCTGCGGGTGAAAGCAACTCCGCAGGAACATGGATAAGCGCCGTTTTCATGAACTAACGAACCTGGGAGCTGGGCGTATTCATGCGCTCACGGCAACGGCGAACATTGTTCAACATGGTATCCAAGCTCTGCTCGACATGGTTGAAGACTTCTTCGGCATAACCCTGTGCACCCGCACGCGTCTGATAATCGAACTCACGGGCATCGGCAACCAACTTATCAGCCTGTTGATGGGCAATGCGAACCACCTCGGTGTCGCTCGAAATAGTCATAACCTCGCGCTGAGCATCGCCGATCATGCGATTTGCCTCAGCCTCGGCATCGTCCAACAAGTTCTGGCGCTCACGAACGATGGCACGCGCCTGAGCAAATTCACCGGGGAAACGGTCGCGAATCTCATCGATGATGTCAAGGGCCTCGCCCACATCAACCTGCCGTAGATTGTTTTTGCCAAAAACAGGCTTCGCATCTTCCAAGAGAATGGAAAGATCCTCGAGCAGTTCAAGGACGTTTATTTCATCCATGGTGGGCCTTTCTCGTATCCAGCAAGAGGGCGCGCAACCCCCGCCTCCTACACAAAATCACTTGAATCTATCAACAAGTCAATAGATTTTACCATTAACGAAGAGAATTTGGAAAATAATTCACCCCTTGACAGGGCAAAACAGCACTTAACGCCTACAAACAAGCACCTGACGCGAATTTTTCTCTTAAAGCCTGATTCACGCAGGGAGGCACAAATTGCTCTACGTTTCCATGGAAGCTGGCGATTTCACGGACAACGGAGGAAGACAGGTACATGTATTCAGGCGAAGACATGATAAAAATAGTTTCTAAGCGAGGATCGAGCTGGTAGTTAAGGGCGGTCTGCTGAAATTCATACTCAAAATCGGTGATGGCGCGCAGGCCTTTTACCGCTACGGTCGCATCCATCTCCTCAGCAAAGTCGACCAGCAAACCCATGAAAGGTTCTATGCGCACATTGGGATAATCCACGAGCGCTTCACGCGCCAGACCAACACGCTCTTCCAAAGAAAACAGCGGGTTTTTCTTTGGAGAAGCGGCCACTGCCACAATCACTTCATCAAAAATACGGGAAGCTCGACCGATAATCTCGATATGACCAGCCGTAATGGGATCAAAAGTTCCCGGTGTTAAAGCACGCTTCATCCATCAGCCTTTCCAAAAATATCGACGGCAATCTCACCGTAGGTTTTTGTTTGCATACTATCCCATTTTGTTGAAGACTGCGCAAAAAAAGGTTTCAAATCCGTCTCTCGTGAATGTTCGTAGGAAAGGGTAACGTAGTCTGCCAAAGCACCTGCAGAATCCAACGCTTCCAGAAACGAAAACACCAAGGCGGGATCGGTCGCGTAGGGAGGGTCGAGCACGACCAAGCCAAACGGCTCATGCCCGCTTAACGGAGGGTGGGCTAACACATCAGCCTTGCGGACCACGGTGCTCCCCTCTTCGCAGGAAAGCTTTTTGATATTGGCCAGCAACGCCTGATGCGCCTGGTGGTCGATCTCGTAAAACCACGCTTGTTGTGCGCCCCGCGAGAGCGCTTCCAAACCCAAGCCCCCTGAGCCCGCAAAGGCATCGAGCACCGTAACACCATCGAAGGAATTCAGGATGGAATACAGTGAGCTCATGAGAGCCTCTTTGATGCGATCGATTGTTGGGCGCGTCGTTTCACCCGAAGGTGTAACAAGGGGATACCCCCGCCATTTACCTGCGATGATACGCATCGTTAACCTCCCAAAACCTCGTGGTTGCCCCGCAAAAGCCGTACCTCGCGCCCGAGAGCTCTGTGTTCGGGGCGTTCTAGCAGCGGATCGTCTGTCAGCAAACGAGCCGCATCTGCGTGAGCCGCCTCGATCACCGCGCTGTCACGGATGACGTTTACTAGCTTCAAAGAGGAAGCGCCGTGCTGTCGATTGCCCAAAAGATCACCTTCACGACGCAGGCTCAAATCGTAGGTGGCGAGCTCAAAACCATCATCGGTGCGCTCCATCGCCGCAAGGCGATCAAGTGCCGTCTCCGTTTGGGAATTCGATACCAAAAACACCTGCGCGGGCTTTTCACCACGGCCAACACGGCCTCGAAGCTGATGCAGCTGAGACAGGCCGAAGCGGTCGGCATCTTCCACGATAAGCACCGTCGCGTTCGGTACATCAACGCCTACTTCGATAACCGTAGTGGCCACCAGCACCTGGACATCCCCTCTGCGAAAGGCATCCATCGTTTCTTTCTTTTCGACACTGCCAAGCTTTCCGTGAAGCAAGGCAACCCGATAATCAAAGAACACCGTGTCCTGCAGAATCTGGGCATGCTTGCTTGCCGCCGCGATATTCTCGTGGGAAAAATCACCCTCGTCCTCGATGCTGATGCATGCAAACTCATAGCGATCCTCATCGTCTTCCCGCGTACGCTGAGCACGCTTATCACGCTCCTGGGTGTCAAGACCTACCAAGGGGCAGACCACATATACCTGCTCACCGCGCTGCAGTGCCGCACGCGCAGCATCGTAGGCCACGTGCTTATCTTCCCGAACCACTACCTTGGTAGTTCGCAAAACCCCTCCGTGGGGACGCTGATGCAAATACGAAAGGGAAAGATTGCCGAAAAGAGCCAGCGCCAAAGAACGTGGAATAGGGGTTGCCGTCAGGTAGAGCGCATCAGGCGCACTGCCTTTTTCCAGCAAGCGAGCCCGCTGTTCAACGCCGAAACGCTGCTGCTCATCGATGACGCAGAGGCTACAGCGAGCGAAGCGAACGTCAGGTTCGATAACGGCATGAGTGCCGAAGAGCACCTGAATCTCTCCTGCAGCTAAGCGCTTTATGAGAGATGTGCGCTCTGCTGCCGGTGTGGAACCTGTAAGAACCGCCCAGGTGATAGATCTCTGGTCAAAAAGACTCCCCAAGCTTTGAGCATACTGGCGCGCGAGAACCTCCGTGGGGGCCATCATGACAGCCTGAGCACCGCTATCAGCGGCAGCAGCCAGGGCAAACGCCGCCACTGCGGTCTTTCCCGTGCCCACATCGCCCAAAAGCAGATGATTCGCGCAGCGAGGCTGCGCCATAGGGGCGAGGATTTCAGAAATCGCCTTCAGCTGATCTTCCGTCAAAGCAAAAGGCATCACATCAAAAAGTTTCAAAAGCGCCGGACCATCAACACAGTGGCTCACCGGCTCACGATTCTCATCGGCATCGCGCACGCCCTCCTGCATAAGCGCCAGCTCCAGCAAAAGGATTTCCTCGTACACCAAGCGGCGACGAGCCTGCACCGCATCATCCATCGTGTAAGGGAAATGAATGCTTCGCAAGGCATTCCGGCGGGACATCAGACGATATTTTCCGCGCAGATCAAGCGGTAAAAAGTCATCCAGAGAGCCGCAGATGTCAAAGGCGTTGTGAACCAGACGACGCATCCATGCTGTGGAGATATCTGCACACGCAGGATGCACGGGGATAATCATGCCCTCAAGGTCGGCTGACCCAGACGAAAGAGGCTCGATGAAAGGGTTGGTCATGCGCTTGAAACCGTAATCGAACTCCACTTTGCCCGCCACGGCAATAGACATGTCGCGTGCCAGGGAGTCCATGAGCCATGGCTGGCGAAAGGCGGTGATCATCATGGTGCCCGTTTCATCAACCAGCGTGATTTCCACCAGGGCAAGCTTTGGCTTCGGACGTTTCAGCTTCAGCTCATGAATGCGGCCGCGAATCGTGCAGCTTTCTCCGATGCGTGCCGTGCGAATGGATTCCACACGCGAAAGATCAACGTAGCGCCGAGGAAAGCTCGTCAGTAAATCCTTCACCGAAACGATACCCATTCCCGCAAGCGCCTTGGCTCGCTTGGGGCTCACACCGTTCACCGCAGTGACATGGCTTTCAAGGCACACTGTTGCAGAAGTGCGGTCGACGCCGCCGACCGCACCCGTTAAATGACCCGTTGAGGAAAGCTGGCCCATAGGTTCCTTTGCTTCTCGCCTTCTCGCGTAGCTCTCGGCGAGAGATGCTCCTACTCCAACGAGAAGACGATGGGGTAAAGAGGCTGTTCGCCGCGTTGCGCATCAACCTCAAGTTCCTCATAGACTTCTTCAATTTTTGCTATCAGCTTGTCGAAGTCCTCCTGCGTGAGATCACTGCCAGCAAGGATGGTCAGATTGTCCATCTCGTCGGCTCCCATAATCTCCAACAAGCTCAGCAGCACGTCTTCCAAAGAATGCCCCACTACCTCAATGGAGCCATCGGCGATGCCGATGATATCGCCGTTGTGAATGGGGTTGTCGTGGGCATCTTTGGAATCTTTGATGGCCGTGGTGATTTCACCCGTCTTAAGCTCCGAAAACGCCTCGGTCATGCTGTCGAGATTAAACTCCAGATCGGCTTCAGGGTCAACGCCGAACAAGGCAGTAAAGGCAGCCGGAACGCTTTTTGTGGGAACAACGCCACAGGGCTTTTCCGAAAGCTGGGCGGCGCTTTGCGCGGCCAGCACGATATTGCCGTTATTGGGCAGAATGATGACGGAATCGGCGTTCACCTTCTCGACGGCATCCAAGAGGTCTTTAGTGGAGGGATTCATGGTTTGCCCGCCGGAAACAACGATATCAACGCCAAGGCTCTTCAAGATTTGGGCGTTGCCCTCACCAGCAGCGACCGCCACGAAACCCAAGGGCTTGCGATCGGCCTGTTCTTCGGCGGCTAATTTCTCACTGCGCTCTTCGCTTTGCAGCTGCATATTGTGAATAAACACCTCGGAGATCTGACCGCGTTCCAGGAAGTAGGCCAAAACCTTATCGGGCGTATTGGAGTGGACATGCACCTTGAACTTAGGAGCGGCACCAACGCAAAGCTCGCAGTCGCCCATTGATGCGAGAAAATCCAAAGCCTCATCGACGTCCAACACGTCAGAGTCAACCAGAAACTCGTTGCAATAACGATAGGCGGAGCCTTCCCAATCGTTAATCTGCTCGATCTCCACCTTAGGCGCAGCCGTGCGGGCGAAGGCAAGCGCATCGACCAGAGCACCTTCTTTGCCCGTGAGCGCAGAAACGAAGGCGCCGATAAAAATAGACAAACCGAAGCCACCCGCATCAACCACGCCGTTTTCCTTCAGAACAGGCAGCAAGTCGGGAGTACGCTGAACGGATGCCAAAGCCTCAGCCGCAATCATATCCATAGCATCTTCAGTAGACAGTTTGGCCTTGCGAGCCTTTTTAGCCGCACCGGCCGTGTCTTTCAGAACAGTCAAAATCGTGCCTTCAACCGGCTTGCGAACAGCCTTGAAAGCGACGTCAACAGCTTTCTGGAAACCGGCATCAATCATGTTCGTATCAAAGAACTCGCAGCTCTGCGCACCCTCGCAAAAGCCGCGCAGAATTTGAGAGGTGATAACACCCGAGTTACCCCGAGCACCCATGAGCGCACCTTGCGTGATGGCCTTGCGAATGTCGTTCTGCGTGTAGCCGATAGGCAAAGCCGCAAGATTATTCACCACGCTTTCGATGGTAAGCGACATATTGGTACCCGTATCA
Source organism: uncultured Eggerthellaceae bacterium (assembly GCA_964346845.1). Classification (GTDB taxonomy): domain Bacteria; phylum Actinomycetota; class Coriobacteriia; order Coriobacteriales; family Eggerthellaceae; genus CAKUOV01. The sequence continues at coordinate 34,405 of CAYFWL010000003.1, forward strand.
CCATCAGGGACAGGAAAAACATTCAAGCGATTAACTTCCTCCTTGCGCTCAGAGAGAACCTTGCTCGCAGCCGCAACAGCATTCACGATATCGTTGCGTGAATAATATCCAGACATGAAAACCTCTACTTCGATTATTGACTTGCGTGAAAGCCGCTATTTTACCTTAATACCCTGAACATGAACCTCAATGGCAGCCAACGGAATACGAGTGTATTCGGTTAAGGCAAATCTCACCGCATCGGTGAGATTGCGCGTAACCGTAGAAACGTTGATACCGTATTCAACGACGATATACAGATCAACACGCACGCCTTCCTCAACCTGAGTGACCGTGACACCACGGCGCAGGCGAGATGCCGGGAGGATTTTAGCGATACCATCAGCAGCGTTAGGAGCAGTCATACCCACGACACCGTAGCACTGCATTGCAGCGTTACCAACGACATCGGCCAAAACATCATTCGATACGTGCAGATCTCCAGGAATCTTTTCGCTCATTGCTCTTCCCTTCAATTATGTGCCAGTAAAAAGTCTTCAAAGTAAACTGGAAAATTATACCTTATACTTCGAGCGGCCAAGCCTTAAGGAAGGGAATGCGTCACAATTGCACAACTGAAAAAGATAATCGATGTTTTTTCTTGTATCGTCAGGGCACGCTGTGGTATAGTACCAAGGCTGTTTTATTTTAGATTTTGTTTGCAATAGAACTTGGAGTTGATAGAAATGTCGAAGGTTTGCGAAGTTTGCGGTAAGGCCCCTGTTGCAGGTCGCAGCATCAGCCACTCTCATCGCGTTTCCAACCGCATGTTCCGCCCCAATGTGCAGAAGGTCACCATCAATGATAACGGCCGTGTTCGCAAGGCCAACATCTGCACCAAGTGCCTGAAGGCCGGTAAGGTCGTTCGCGCTTAAACCTGCGGTTGCATAACGAGCGTATGCACGAGCCCGCTTTTGCGGGCTTTTTTGCTTTTGGGCGGCTGCCGCCCGCATCGACCGTTACTTACACCGACTGCCGCTTATGCCGCCGTTCTTCCGATGCAAGGCGCTCTTTGCATCGGAGCGCCAGACGGCTTCCGCGCAGCAACGGGCAGCGCCTCTCGGGGATGGACGGCGGACGGTGCGACGCAGACAGTGGGCAGTGCCTCTCGGGCGGCAGATAGCGTCAC
>CAYFWL010000004.1:0-1800 GCA_964346845.1 uncultured Eggerthellaceae bacterium
AGCTTTTAGCCCAGGTCCTTCCTGAAGACTTGCACAAGTTCGGCATGATCCCCGAGTTTGTGGGTCGTATTCCCGTTGTCACCGCTCTAAAGGATTTGACGGAAGACGATTTGGTTCGTATTTTGACTGAACCTAAGAATGCCCTGGTCAAACAGTATGAGAAGATGCTTAGTTTTGAAGATGCCCAGCTGACTTTCCAAGCTGAAGCATTGCGTGCTATCGCGCATGAGGCGGTTGATCGTGCTACGGGCGCGCGTGGTCTTCGCTCTATCTGCGAGCGTATACTTGCGGATGTTATGTACGAGTTGCCCGAGTTCGAGGGACCTTCCCAGGTTATTATTCGTGCTACGGACGTGACGGGTGAGACGAAACCCGAGATCGTGCCGGTATCGGCGGGTTCGAAAGAGTAAAAACTGCCTGGTGAGGGCGCATTGCAGCGTAAACGAAAAAGGATTCAGAATGGCTGATACGAAAAAGACTGCGGATGATCAGGCGAAGAAGGTTGATTATGATTTTGCGGCCCATGAGCGCCCCCTTTTCGATGAGTGGGTGAAGGAGGGCTATTTCCGTCGTAGCATGGGCGAAGGAGAGCATGCAGGAGAAAGCTTTACTATCGTGATCCCGCCCCCCAATATCACCGGCGTTTTGCATATGGGCCATGCGCTTAACGAAACCATTCAGGACACCTGCATTCGTCGTGCTCGCATGCGGGGTTATCAGACACGTTGGATTATCGGCACCGACCATGCCGGCATCGCAACGCAGACCAAGGTTGACAAGAAGCTTGCTGATGAGGGTATTTCTCGCCTTGAAATTGGTCGTGAGAAGTTCATTGAGGCCTGCTATGAATGGCGCAAAGAATACGGTACGACCATTGTGAATCAGATTAAAGGCATGGGCTGCTCGGGTGACTTTGAGGACGAGCACTTCACCTTGGACCCCGATTACGTCTTAGCGGTGCGCAAAGTGTTTACCGACTGGTATCACCAGGGGCTCATCTATAAAGGTAAGCGCATTGTGAACTGGTGCCCCCACTGTACGACCGCCATCGCCGATGATGAGGCGGAATACGTTGATGATGCGAGTCATCTGTGGTATCTGCGCTATCCGCTCACCGAGCCGGTCGATGGCAGAGATTATCTGGTGATTGCTACGACACGCCCTGAAACCATGCTGGGAGATACGGGCGTAGCCGTAAGCCCCAAAGATGAGCGCTATGCTGATCTGGTAGGCAAGACCGTTACCCTGCCTCTCGTGAATCGCTCCATTCCTATTTTCTCGGATTGGCATGTTGACACCGAATTCGGTACGGGCTGCGTGAAGGTTACGCCGTCCCACGATCCCAACGACTGGGCTATGGGGGAAGCTCATGGTCTGGAGAAGATCAACATTTTTGATGAGAGTGCTCATGTGGTGGAAGGTTATGGCAAGTTCTCAGGCATGGATCGCGATGAGGCGCGTGAGGCGGTTGTAGCCGAATTCGAGGCGTTAGGTTTGCTGGACCATATCGAAGATTTGAACCATTCGGTTATGACCTGCTATCGTTGCCACACTAAGCTTGAGCCCTGGGAATCCGAGCAGTGGTTCGTAGCGGTTGATAAACTCAAGGAAGAGGCTTCACGCGTTGTCGAGAACGGGGAGATTCAGTTTCACCCTGTTCGCTGGAAACAGGTGTACCTTGATTGGTTGGCCAATCTAAAGGATTGGTGTATCTCTCGTCAGCTGTGGTGGGGTCATCGTATCCCTATGTTTTACTGTGATGCTTGCGGCTGGCAGGATGCCTCAGTGGCTGACCTTGAT
>CAYFWL010000004.1:1810-18601 GCA_964346845.1 uncultured Eggerthellaceae bacterium
TGTTTGTCCCCAGTGCGGTCAAGCTGTACGCCAAGAAGAAGATGTGCTCGACACCTGGTTTTCTTCGCAGCTGTGGCCCTTCGCTACGATGGGATGGGCCGAAGAAGGGATGGATTCCGCTGAGTTGAAGCGCGCCTATCCGACGCAGGTACTCTCTACTGCCCGTGACATCATGGGTCTGTGGGTTGCCCGCATGGTTATGTCTTCGCTGTATTTCACGGGACAGATTCCTTTTGAGCACGTTGTTATCCATCCCACGGTGATGGGTGCTGATGGCAAGCCAATGAGCAAATCGCGCGGCAACGGCGTTGATCCGCTGAAGCTTTTGCAGGACTACGGCTCGGATGGTATGCGTTTTGGCCTGCTGCTTCAGGTTACCGGTGCTCAGGACCTGAAATTCGATGAGCAAAAACTGGTGAGCAGCCGCAACTTTGCCAATAAGATTCGCAATGCTGCGCGTTTCGTGAATATGAACCTGGTTGGTTATGTGCCGGGAGAGCCAAACCCCACCACCTCTGCCGATAAGTGGATTTTCACTCGCTTGGCTCAGCTGGTTGAAAGTGTGGATGAGGCTTTCGAATCATTCGAATTTGGCGATGTGACCCGTCAGCTGTACGCTTTTTTCTGGAATGAGTTTTGCGACTGGTATATCGAATTTTCCAAGAGTCGTTTGGGCGAAGATGCCGATGCCGAAGATCGTTTGAATTGCCAGCGCAATCTGGTGTTCGTCCTTGATCAGGCTATTCGTCTGCTCCATCCCATTATGCCTTTTGTCACCGAAGAGATTTACCAGGAATTGCCCGGCATAAAAGAAAAGAAGCATTTGATTGTTGCCGCGTGGCCCCAGGCTGCTGCGTTGAAACCTTACTGCGATACTGATGCTGCTGACGCTATTGCTCTGGTATGTGATGCGGTTTCTGCCATTCGTAGTACGCGTGCTCGTTATGGCATTTCGCCCAAGTCCACTCTGGACGTTACCATTAAAGCGGGCGATTTTGCAGCGCTTTTGAAGGGGCAAGCATCGCTGATCTCCGCATTGGCCAATGTTTCTTCTCTAGTGATTGCCGCCGATGCCGAAAAGCCAGCAGGGTCGAGCGTCTCTTTGGCCTCCAACATGGAGATTTATGTTGCTCTTTCGGGATTGGTAGATTTTGCTGCAGAATCTACCCGTTTGCGGTCTGAACGTGATAAGGTTTCTAAGGATGCCGTTAAACTTGAAAAGAAGCTCTCTAACCAAGGCTTTTTGGCAAAGGCAGCTCCTGAGATTATCGAGAAGGATCGCGCTCATTTTGCCGAGTTGAGCGATAAACTCGCTCGCATCGATGAGCAGCTTGCCGCTCTTACCTCATTTGCGTAAGAGCGAGGGAAGCTGAAAGGATAGAAAACATGACTGAATTATTGTCTTCACTTATCACTGAAGAGATGCGCATGGCCCTGGTGGTGGTTGCTGCTATGGTTGCCGTGCTCTACGTGCTCTCTATCATCTGGGTTGTCCGCGATGCCTACCAGCGCGGTGCCAAATGGATTCTGTGGGGCATTGTGGCCATTATTCCTCTGGTAGGCTTGGTCGCTTACTGTCTCTTGCGTCCATCGATGTTACAAATCGATCGAGATGAGCAGGAGTTAGAGATTGCCTACAAGCAGCGTGAACTGCAGAAATATGGCAATTGCGCCACCTGCGGTTATCCTGTTGAAGACAGTTTCATCGTATGTCCCTCATGTCATACTCAGCTGAAAAATCAGTGCGGTCGTTGTGGCAAGCCTTTGGATCCCACGTGGACCATCTGTCCCTACTGTGCAACGCCGACGAGTGGCGCGGCGGATGCCAATCGCCGCCGTCCTGCACGGAGCGCTCAAGAACGTATGGCGCATAATGCGGGTGCTCTTGATGACAATGCCCGTACCGTTGCTATGGATATACCCCATGACCGCCAGCGCCGCCGTCGCCCTTCTGCTGAGTAGGTCTGACAAGGGAAGTGCATGTAAGGTACAAGTCTTCGAAAAGCCGCTTTGAAGAGAAGCGGCTTTTCTTTTTTTGAGATGATAAATCGAGACTCTCGTGTTGCGCCTGGTGTTGTGCATGAGATGAAGGGAAACGTCGCCTGGGTCTTCTGGTCCACTTCCGTGGATGCCGCACGGGCTACTTCTACGGAAGTCTGCTCCATAGTTTTTCACGAAAACTGAGATTTTTCTGCCAAAAAGCCGATTTGACAGAAAAACAGGGGCCTTTCTGATTGATATCGAGACCAAAGCGCAGCCGAAAGGCTCTTGAAGGGGTTGTTTTTTGCTCAATACGGTATGAAATGAGGGTAAATTTTCTGTCAAATCGGCTTTTTGGCAATTTCTTCGGGGAAAGCGTGATAATTTGCCTGCTCTGTCAGGCGTAGGCGAGGCGGTCATGAACCCATCGCTGCACATGACTGATTTTGCGGGTCATGGGGGTGAAGTGCATTAGAAAAGGGGAAGCCTCCTAAGGATCGATGGAAGAAATGGTTAGAAGTAGATGGAAGTAGCTCGAAGTAGATGGAAGTAGCTCGAAGTAGCTCGAAACGGCTCGAAGCGGCTCGAAGTGCTTGTCAGGAGCCAAATGGCACACGGGAGCCTAGCCCTTACTCGCTGGAAAACGGTGAGTGCTCCTTGTGAGGGTCGGGCCTCTCTTTGGGGTGGCGCTTTGCGATACCTCCAACAGCTCTGTTCTTTAAGCCTCAGATGAAGTGCAGTGGTTTTTTACGATGGCTTCTCATGATTTCGCGAAACCTCAGCCGACGGTTCCTTACGTGACTTTGTCTACGGTAAAAGATTCATAGGCGTGCCTGTTGAAAATTGAGGTCGATGAAGGAATAGCTGACGAAATGGCATATACTGCATCTTTGAGCAATACTTCTTAGGCCATCGCTGCTTCTCCCGAGGAAGAGGGAGGCGTTGATTAGGGTGGCTTGATGCAGCCCTTCTTGCAGGTGTGGGTGATGGTCGCATGCGCTTACGTAGGGCGAGCATAAAATGATGAGAGGGAACTGAGTATATGATTTCCTATGAGCAGATCGAGCAGTTGGCAAGGCGGGGAGATTTTGCTTCCCTTGACCAGGAGATTGCTCCTGTGGATGAAGTGGCGAGAAAAGATGCGTTGAATCACTGGAACAGCGTAGGTAAACCCGTTGGCAGCCTGGGCGTGTTGGAAGATCTCATCATTCAGATTGCTGGTTTAACGGGGTCAGCGCAGGTGAAAATCGATAAGCGTGCAGCGTTGCCCTTCTGCGCCGATAACGGCGTGATTGAGGAAGGCGTTTCTCAATCGGGTCCCGATGTCACCTCCATCGTAGCGGCCAATATGGCGCGTGGTATGTCATCGGTGTGCGTTATGGGAAAACTTGCCGGTGCGACCTGTCATCCTGTGGATGTGGGCATGGTCTACGATGCTGAGGGCGTGTTGAACCGTAAGATTGCTCGCGGCACCAACAATTTCACCAAGGGTCCTGCCATGAGCCGAGAGCAAGCGTGCCAGGCTTTGGCGGTGGGAATCGAGCGCGTGCATGCGCTGGTCCAAGAGGGCTACAGTATCATCCTTTCAGGTGAGATGGGTATAGGCAATACCACCAGCTCGAGCGCGCTCGTCGCGGTTCTTTTAGGCAAGTCGGTGGAAGAGGTGACCGGACGCGGAGCCGGTCTTTCCGATGAGGGCTTGTGCCACAAAATTGATGCTATCAAACGCGCGATTGCCCTCAATGAACCCAATCCTCACGATGCGCTTGATTGTCTTGCCAAGGTGGGCGGCTTTGATATCGCCGCCATGGCGGGCGCCTTTATTGGGGGTGCGCTCTTCCGTGTGCCTGTAGTGATCGATGGCTTGATCAGCGCTATCGCAGCTTTGATTGCCGCGCGGCTCTGTCCGAAAAGCCGCTGTGCCATGATGGCTTCCCATTCATCCTTCGAGCCAGCTGCTGCGGCGGTTCTCCAGGAATTAGGAGTTCGCCCCGTCATCTTTGCCGACCTGCGGCTTGGTGAAGGCACCGGTGCCGCCTGTCTCTTGCCCCTTTTGGATATGGCGCTTGTTGTCTACGACGGTCTGTCGTTTGATGAGATCGGTGTCGAGCAGTATGATGTCGAGGTCGCTCCCCAATGATGATCTTGCTTACAGGGGGCGCTGCGTGTGGAAAGAGCTATCTGGCGGAACAGCTGGTGGCCCAGTTTCCAGGGAAGCGCTACTATGTTGCGACCATGCGTCCTGGAGGAGCCGACGGTCAAGCAAAGGTGGACAAGCATCGCGCGATGCGCGCAGGTAAACAGTTTGAAACGCTTGAATGTTACGGTGATTTGGCAGCGCTCAAATTAGAGGAGCCTGCTTCGGTTGTGCTCCTTGAATGTATCACGAATCTTGTAGCTGATGAGCTCTATGATGATCAAGGCAGCGAGTTTCCCCATGAGCAGGTGCTCTCTGCGGTGGTGCAAGGCATTGATGCTTTGAGCAGGCGTTGTGAAAACCTGATCATGATTACCAACGAGCTTGGCTCTGATGGCAGGGAATACGATTCCTCCACAGCTGCCTATATACGCCTGCTCGGCCAAGCGAACTGCCTCATTGCGGCACAAAGCCAGGTAGTGCTTGAAGTCAGTGCGGGGATACCCCGGGTGGTTAAGGGCGGTCTTGCCTGGATGAAACATGAAGGGGAAGGGGTGTGCGTGCAATGAAGGCCGTGAAAGCATTTTTCTGCTCGGTCGTCCTGGCATTTACGTGCTTTTCGCGCATTCCCGTCCCGCAGCTTGAATGGAATGCCTCGAATATGCGCTTCATGATGGCAGGTTTTCCTCTTATTGGCCTGGTTATTGGTCTGTTCGTGTGGTTGTGGTCCCTGCTCTGTGCTGCGGTCAACTGGGGTCCGTTACTGACTGGCGCGGGCTTGGTCCTCATTCCTGCGGGCATAAGCGGCGCTATCCATCTCGACGGTTTTTGCGATGTTGTGGACGCTCTTTCGAGCCATGCAGAACCCGAGCGCAAGCGTGAGATCTTGAAAGATCCCCATGTAGGTGCTTTTGCGCCCATCTGTATTGCCTGTTATGTGGTGGCAGCGGTGGCGGTAGCATCTGAGCTGGTTTTAACTTCTTCTGCCGTGCTGGTTTTCGCTCTGAGCTTCGTTTTGTCTCGCTGTTTAAGCAGCCTGTGCGTTTTGGCTGTTGCGCGCAGCACCGATAAGGGTATGTTGGCATCTTTTCAGATTTCCGCCGATAAAAAACCCGTTTTAGTGCTCGTCATTCTCATTTTTGCCGCAGCGCTCGGAATCATTGCCTATGCGGCTCCCGTTGCGGCGGCAGTTCTGCTGGTGGTATCGATGGGGGTGACGCTTTATGTGGTGCATATGGCGCGAAAGGAATTTGGCGGCTGGAGCGGGGATCTGGCAGGTTTTTTACTTCAAACTCTTGAGTTAGCCTTTCTTGTTGTGCTGGTCATTCTTCAGAAGGTGATGTTGCTGTGATTATGGTGACGGGTGGAATTGCCTCGGGCAAAAAGACCTACCTGGAGCGTTGCGGCGTGTCGCTTGCTTCGATCTTCGATGCACGTGACGAGGCAAGGAGCACAGCGTCTTTATCGGATGCCTCGGTTGTACTGCATGTCGAGGAGCTGGTACGCTTGGGGGAGATTTCGGAAGAGACTTTGGCCCTACTGCTCAAAAAGCAAGCGCTGACCTGCACTGAGGTAGGAAGCGGCATCATTCCCCTGGAGAGGGAAGAGCGCCAGTTCCGTGAACGTGCTGGTTCGCTGTCCACGGCTCTTGCACGCGAAGCATCACGTGTGGTGCGCATGGTATGCGGCATTCCTCTTACGCTCAAAGGCGATGTGCCGACGGGGGAGTAGCTTATGCAAATCGTGTTGCTCCGCCATGGACAGACCCCGGGCAATCGGGAAAAGCGCTATATTGGCCGCACTGATGAGCCTTTAAGTGAGGCTGGTATCGCCGCTGCACGTGCGGTAGGTTCGCTCGGTGCTGCCGTTGTTCCCCGGGTGTATGTAAGTCCTCTTTTACGCGCACGTCAGACGGCTTCTATCGCGTTTCCCCAAGCTGAGCAGGTTCTTGTCGATGGCCTGCGTGAGATGGATTTTGGCGTCTTTGAAAACCACAGCTACCAAGAGCTTTCTCAGCATTCCGATTATCAGGCGTGGGTGAATGCTTGCTGTGAGACGCCGTGCCCCCAGGGGGAAAGCAAGGATGAATTCACGCGTCGCGTTGCTCATGCCGTGCGCACCTTGCTCAAGCAGGCTTTCGCTGCAGGAGATGAGCAGCTTGTCATTGTTGCCCACGGAGGAACGGTCATGGCAGCGATGGACTCCTTTACCTGCGCAAAGGGTTCATATTACAGCTGGCATGTGGAAAATTGCGAAGGCTATAGGGCGCGTGTAGAGCAAACGCTTTTGGGTAGTTTTGAGTTCGAGGATTGTCAAAAAATCACGACGAAAGATGTTTGGGGATTTGCCCCTCAAGACATCCGCTGATCTTTTGACCTGCGCTGAAGACGACCTTACGAACTCGAGCTGAGTTGAGCTGAGCTGATAAGTGAGAACGGTTAAACGCGCTCCGTGAGACGCTTCATTTTTGCAGAAGCGCCTCACGGCTTTACGAGTCTAGACGTAAGATTCTCACGAACACTTGGTTTATGCACGCTCGGCAATCTCTGCGCCCAGCTTCTCGCAGAACTCATCCAGGCTCATTTGGACGGTCTTGTCGGTAGTACGCTCGCGCACTGAAACGATGCCGGCTTCCACCTCTTTTTCTCCCAGCACCAGCATGTAGGGCACACGGTCAATCTGACGTGCTTCACGAATCTTATAGCCAATGGTCTCGCTGCGCTCATCGATTTCTACGCGCACGCCCTCATCAAAGAGACGCTGGTAGGCGGCCTGGGCGTAGGCCGTGCTTTTTTCGGAAATGGGCAAAACCTTTACCTGAACAGGGGCAAGCCAGGTGGGGAACTTGCCGGCGAAGTGCTCGGTCAAAACGCCGATAAAGCGCTCGATGGAGCCGAAGCATACGCGATGGATCATGATGGGGTGCTTGCGGGATCCATCAGCATCAACGTAATCCAGGTTGAAGTTCAAAGGCATCTGGAAGTCCAGCTGGATGGTGCCGCACTGCCAGGTGCGGCCTAAGCTGTCACGCAGATGGAAGTCGATCTTAGGACCGTAGAAAGCGCCATCGCCCTCGTTGACGATGTAATCCAGCCCCAGTTTCTTTAGGGCGTCTACCAGACCGCTCGTGGCCTTCTCCCAGTCCTCGTCGGAGCCCATAGAGTCCTCAGGACGGGTGGACAGCTCCACGAAGTAGCTGAAGCCGAACTTACGGTACACCTGGTCGATGATGCGAACCACGCCGGCAATCTCATCGCTTATCTGTTCGGGGGTCATGAAGATGTGGGCATCGTCCTGGGTGAAGCTGCGCACGCGGAAGAGGCCATGCAAGGCGCCTTTCAACTCATGGCGATGCACGACACCTAGCTCAGCGATACGCAAGGGCAGCTCTTTATAGGAGTGCGGCTTGCTCTGATATACCATAACACCACCGGGGCAGTTCATAGGCTTAATGCAGAACGGTTCCTCATCGATGGTGGTGGAATACATATTGTCTTTGTAGTGGTCCCAATGACCCGATGTTTCCCACAGATGCCTGTTCATGATGAGGGGCGTTGATGCTTCCGTGTAGCCTGCTTCACGGTGAATCTCACGCCAATACTGAATCAGGGTGTTTTTCAACTCCATGCCATGAGGCAAGAAGAAGGGGAAGCCCGGAGCTTCATCGCGAAACATATACAGGTCCATTTCCCTGCCGATCTTGCGATGATCACGCTTTTCGGCCTCCTCGAGCATTTTGAGATGCTCGTCTAATTCAGCCTGAGTGGCGAAAGCGGTGCCATAGATACGAGTGAGCATCTTGTTTTCGGCATTGTTCTTCCAATAGGCACCTGAGATGCTCATAAGCTTGAAAGCTTTCAGAGCCTTGGTGTAGCGCAGATGCGGTCCCGTGCACATATCGACGTATTCGCCCTGCGAAAAGAAGCCGATTTCGGCATCTTCAGGCAAGTCGCCGATGTGCTCGACCTTGTACTTCTCCCCGCGCTCTTGCATGAGGGCAATAGCCTCGGGGCGTGCGAGGATGGAGGGCTTGATAGGCAGGTTCTCTTTGACGATTTTGCGCATCTCAGCTTCGATAGCGGGTAAATCGTCCACGGAAAGCTTCGTGTCGCCCATATCGATGTCGTAGTAGAATCCTTTTTCGGTGGCGGGACCATAGCCGAAATCAGCTTGAGGGTACAGGCGTTTTACCGCCTGAGCCAAGGTGTGAGCAGCAGTATGTCGAATAACCTCGAGTTCGAGGTCAGCAGGGCATTCGTCAACGGTTCCGTCTTTGTAGACAATCTTCATAGGAGTGGTGCTCCTTTCGTGCGCTCCGTAAAATATCGTGCGATAGTTTTTAGTATGTAACCGTTTATTTTACCCGTTCTGCACGGTGTTTTCCAGAGAAAGAGTGGGGGATTAAGCGTAGAAGGGAGAAGCGGGAGATCTACTGAGAGAGAGTGATAGGGTACCACTCAAAGCGGCATTGAGCCATTAGCGAAAACGCTCGCGAATCAGATTCGGGCTCATCTATAATCGAGATATATCATGCTGCGCTGATTCGGTCCTTGCTGCAAGGAGGTTCACCGTGCAACGTTCCGCCCATCAAACGAGTGCGTCCACCGCTTTGAATCCGCCGCTTCTTCAGGTAAAACTGCAGCTTCCCGCTATTCCTCCCCGCAGCCTTTTCTGCGATCGTATCCAGAGGTTTTCGTTAGAGAGATATCGGCTTGCCCTTCTCGTGGCGCCTGCCGGTTTCGGCAAGACAACGGCTATCCTGCTCTCGCTCCAAAAGCATCGAGAGCGCACCCGCTGGTATCGGCTCGAACAGGAAGACTCTTTTCTCCCCGTCTTTTACGAGCATCTTCTATCTATGCTTTTCCCTGGTCAGAATCGTTTTCAGTCCGATAGCTTCCGTATGTTCAACAGCTTGGGAAACCTTCAGGAGGACTATCCTCTTCTCAACGCTCAAATATGTCAGGACATGGCGGGGTTTGCGGAAGAGCCCTCCTGTGATCTTTTCCTTGTTTTCGATGACTACCAGGCGGTCATAGAAAACGACGCTATAAGACTGACCATGCAGTACTTTGCCAACAATATGCCGGAATACGTGCATATGGTCATCGCATCGCGCAAAGATCCCGGTATTCTTACAGGAAAACTATTGCTCCATCCCCGCTGCCATCTGTTCGATGCTGCGGATCTCTTGTTCCAACGGAATGAGATTCACTCTCTGGTGCAGGATGTGTACGGCATGAGGCTCGATGACGAGCGGTTCGAATATCTGGTTCGCGTCAGCGAGGGGTGGGCAGCGGGCATTTATCTCATCTGCCATGCGGGGGAGTCGCTTCTTCGAATGCCCGTTCTCGAAACCTCTTCCGAAGACGTCGATGCGCTTTTCTTCGGATTTCTCCAGGAATTTCTCGCATCGGTCACCGATGATCAGAAGGCTTTTCTGTTCGAACTTTCCCAGCTTGACGATTTTTCCCTGGACGAGCTGTCGAACCTGTTCCAGCGCTCCGATGCGAGCGCGTTTCTGCATTGGATCGAGCAAAGTGACCTGTACCTTCAGCGAATTGCGGGAAATCCCCTTCGCTACCGCTTTCACTCCCTGTTCCGCGATGGCCTGAGCCGTCTCTATCGCAACTCCACCGACCCGCAGACGCAACATGCCCTGCAAAGGCGCATCGCGGACTACTATCGCGGGCGCGACTTGACGAAATCCGTCACCCACTATCTTGAAGCGGGACAGGAAAAAAGCGCGTTTTCTCTGGTTGCTGGCAGGATAAAGGATGCTTTTGCCAAAGGTGAGCCCGAAGCTTGCTTTTCTCTGCTGGGCCTGTTCAGTGATGAGCAGATCAAACGTAGCCCCTACCTCATGTTCATCGAGGCTATGCGGCTCATGAACACTGACAGAACGACATCGGAGGCGGACCTTCTTCGCGCCATGGACGAATTTGAGAAAAGAGGGGACTATGAATTTCTGATGAACTGCTTCGGCATGATCATGGTCATCGCTTTCCAAACCAACGATTTCAGCGTATTGCAGGGGACAGCGAAGAAACTTCCCGTCCTTTCTATCATTTTGAGAAGTAGTGTGGGTCGCACCGACCTCATCATCAGCAAGTTCATCTCCCTGACGGGGCAAGACGAGCTTGTTCGGGCGAAGCGCTACGGTTGCTACCTTGAACATCGATCCATCAAAGATGCTATGTGGCAATTCAGCTACCTGATGATCAGAGGCATATTCTATTATCGAAGCGGCAATCTTGAGGAAGCCCGGAAGAATCTTGAAAGGATACTGGCGCATCCGATCATGTCGTTCAATGATCAATGGCGCATCATCGGGCTTGTCTCCTGCTGCAACGTGAGTTTTCTCTCTGCGAAGCAAGATCTTATGCAATTCTTCGTTAATGAATTCTTGTTGCTTGGGGAAAAATATGACTCGCCGTTTTCCTTGGGGTACGCCTTCTATGTCCTGGGCTTCCAGAAGTATCTCCAAGGGAATACCGCAGGAGCTTTGGATGCGCTTTGCAGGGCGCGAGAGCAGTTTATGCTCTATGGGAGCGACATGCTGGTGCAGGAGGTCGTTTCGCTTCTCTGCCTTATTGACGAGGCAGATTCGACGGAACGTCTGCTTGCTGAAGCGCAGGAAGCGGCGGCGTTCTTCGCACGGGAAAATCCCGGGCATGGGATGGTTGAATTCTCACAAGCCGTGGTAGGCGTCATCCATAAGAAGCGCGGCGAGTACGCGCAGGCCGAGCGCATCTTTATGGAATGCCTGGCCCTCTGCGACAAAAAGCGCACCCGACAGGGTACCTATGGTATCTACCTGCATCTTTGCGACCTTTTCTTCTTGGCGGGCGACGAAGATCGCGGACGGCGGTATCTTGACCTTTGGGCGAATCGGGGGAAAGAAGGGGGATATGTCTACGCCACGGTGGTGGATTTCCCTACGCTCAACCGCGTTCTTAAGCGCGCCGAGGATGAAAAGCTTCACCGTGCGTACTGCCATCTGCTGCGCTCCTATGGTGAGAAGAATCGTGTCGCTCGCGAGGACGATGCTGTTTCCGTGCGCCTTTTCGGCCCTTTCCAGCTTGTCTATAGGGAGACGACGCTCACTGAGGGCGATTTCAAGACAAAGAAGGTCTGCAGCATCCTTAAATATGTACTAGCTCGTGAGACGGTTCAATCACGCGAACACCTTGCCGCCCTATTTTGGCCTGAGTCGGATAGAAAATCCGCCCAAACCTCCCTTCGCGTGGCCCTCTACGAGCTTCGTAAAACCCTTGCGAAAGTCGGCCTTCCCTTTGAGAGCGATACCGCTCTTCTCGAGGAGACCAAGGAGGGCTTGCGCCTTAAGGAGGGTGCCGCCGTCGAGATTGACGTTCAGGAATTCGACCGGCTCTTTCATCGGGGAGAGGAAGACGATGGCGATGGCGATGGCGATGGCCTTCAGGCTCTTATCAGGCTCTGTTCCTTATACCGAGGACCCTTCCTCGGCGAGAGCGAATGCGATGATTGGGCGACCATACGCCGGGAGCATTACGCTTCCATGTACGCCGAGGCAGTGCGCTCACTGGGCCGCAAAGCCCTTGAGGGTGCATCTGTCCCCGCTATTCAGGAGCAATTGCTGCGTTCCCTTGAGATAAACCCCCTTGACGAGGAATGCGCCGCCACGCTTATCGCCCTTTATTGCAAGGAGGGGCAGCAGGCTCGCGCAAAGAGCTTCTATCGTCGTTTCAAGCAAAGGTTTCGCGCGGAAATGGGTGTTGAGGCGCGGCTTTCCCTCTAGTTATTCGCCTGCATTGCTGTTTGACGCATTCATTTCACGTTCATTTTACGCCCTTTTCCTATCCTGTAATGATAATAGTATTCATCTTGAGAGGAAGGGCTGTCATGGCATTCTGCTCATATTGCGGTGCTCAGATGGAAGAAGGAAGCGGCTTTTGTCCCTCCTGCGGTAGAGCGGCTATGCAGAACGAAGGCGAGCGACCGAATGATGTGCAAGCTGCCTTCGAGAACTTCTCTGACACGCCGGACACCACGAACGATTACACTCCCACGGAAATCGAGAACGGCAAGGGGATGGGATGCCTTTCCTACTTGGGGGTGCTCGTTCTTATCCCGTTCTTCGCCGAGAAGACGAACCGCTTCGTGCGCTATCACGCTCGCCAGGGACTCGTGCTGTTCTTGGCTGAAGTGGCGTTTTGGGTGGTTTTGCAAATTGTAAGCGCCCTCCTCTTGGGCATCTCATGGCGTTTGGCGTTTGTGCCGGTAGTGCTGAGTTTGATCGGCTTTCTTTTCTTGGCGCTTTCTATCGTCGGTTTGGTGAACGTGTTTCAAGGGAAGGCCAAGGAGCTTCCCCTCATCGGGCGGGTGAAGCTTTTCCGTTAGCCTGCAGGGGGAATAAAGCTGTCGGCATATGTCGGCGAGAAGGGAGATAGATATGAGAAGAGGAAAGATCCTCGGATTTTTCGTCGCGCTGCTCATCGCTTTGGGCATTATGCCCGCAATGGCTCTGGCAGACACACCGATTGACCAGGTCTCCATTACTGTCAACGGCTTTTCGGAGGGAGCGCGGGTGGGCGATGCCAGCGTGACGGTGGATACGCCCGTTGAGGGGCTCAGCGATCCTCACACCACGTTCGTGTATAGGCTGCAAGCTGGTTCTGGGTGGGAAGAATGCGTCGGTGATGAAACCTTCGATCCTCATAAGGTATATGCGGTAAGGGTGTTCATGTACCCTCAATCTGGGTACAGCACCGATTCTCTCGTGAAAGCAAACGTTCAGGTGGACGGCGAGGAGGCGACGTATTTCTTCAATCCGGCCGCTACCCCGCCGCCAGGGTATCCCGACAACACCTTCCGGATATTCCATTACTTGCCGAAGCTCGATCCTGACCGGGAACAGGTATGGATCGATTTCGACCTTGATGGCGGTTCTCCCGATCCCGCGCATCCCGATGATTACAACCCGCGTTATACGGCGTTTGATTACAAGCAAGGCGATACAGTGAGTCCGCTCGAGTTTGCCTTCTTCGACGGAACCGTGCCGGTCAAGGCGGGGTCCACCTTCAAAGGTTGGAAGTACGATCTCTACGATGAACCCGGCTCGACGCTTCTTTCCTCTTCGAACCGCTTCGTCTTCGAAAATGGCGTGTGGCTTGACGTGCCCGCCGTGGGCCACTATCGCATCTGCCTTGTCGCCGATTGGGGGGGACAGTGGCGTTGATCCACCAGTCGTTCCTGCGCCCATTGAAAGTCTCAATCTGAAGATCAGGAATTTCTCTGAGGGAAACACTTTCCATGATCTGCTGTTCGTCTATGTGTCTACCCCTTTCTTCAGCGCGGGTATGTCAGATATGTTTCTATGCTACCTCACACCTTCGGGCGAAGTGAAGCGGATAGCTTACGGCGCATACGTCATCGATGGCAAGTACCCCTACTGGTTCGAATTGTACTTCTTCCCGAAGGATGGTTTCCATGCTAACGATTTGACCAGCGATGATATCGATGCGTTTATCGATGATGTTCCGGCGAAAGCGCTGGACCTCGAAAACCCCTGCCCGTCTGATCTGTTGCCGGCAGGGGCTTTGGACGACACCTTCTTGGTGAGGGTCGTGCCGTGGGAGAGCGTCCTTGATGAGGAGAAGGCGCCCCTATCGTGGTCTTTCGACCTCAATGGCGGTGTCGAGCCCGATGCGGCGCCGGGGGTGTTTGATCTGAGGCATTCCTCTTACCTGTACAAGCAGGGCGATGTGGTCGATGCGGAAGAGTTCGCCTATTTCGAGGGCATAGAACCCGTGAGGGACGGCTACGTGTTCAAGGGCTGGCGTTATCGGCTGCACGAGCGTGAATATCAGATGGATGGCGCGATAAACCCTGATCCCTTGGGGAAATATGCCGATAGCGATGTTCCCTATGATGCCGCTTCTGGCGTAATCCTTGATGAGGAGCTGTCGGGCGTGCCTGGATCGGATTTCCCGAAGACGTACCATATAGCGTTCAAGGCCGTGTGGGAGGAAGAGACGCCCGGCGATGATCCCGGTGGCGACCCAGGCGACACCCCTGGTGGCGACCCCGGCGATACCCCGGGTGGTGACCCTGGCGGCGATCCGGGCGATACACCCGGTAAGACCCCCGGCACGTCGGGTCTTCCAAAAACTGGCGATGGGCTCAAGCTCGGGTTCATCCTCTTAGGGGCTGCTGTAGCACTATCGGGGAGTATCGTTGCTTGTCTCCGAAAGAAGGCGTACAAGTTATAAGGAGGTGCGTTGCGTGCTGCTCTGAGTGTTGGGGCTGCATGCGGAAATCACCGTTCTCATCAAAGCGGGTTCGTATGGTATGCGAGCCCGCTTTTGCTCCTCCCGTTTATCGCCGGCAGAGCTTGGTGGCGCGCTCATTGACATGCTCGCTTGCAGTAAGAGAATGCCCCGGCGGCCTGCCGCCTGGTAAGCCCTTGCTTGAGCAGTCCTTTCTCCTGATACGATTGTCTTAAAAAGGGGAGTGATATAAGGAAGGGGCTCTTGTACGCCGATGCAATCTTTAGCCAAGATGCCGTTGGAGGCGATTGTTCCCTAGTGCCGACGCCAGATGTCCACCACGATCCACACAGAGATGATGAAGGCGCCGGTAAAGCCGAAGAAGGATATCACGGGAACGCCCGAGAAGTTGGGCAAGGTGGTTCCATAGGGAGCAAGAAGCGCCGAGCCCACGAAGAGACCGGCGGTGACAATTCCCAAAGTCAAACGGTTGACGATTTTCGACACCGTGGACAAAGGCGCTTCGGAACCCAGAACTTCCATATTCACCTTTAGCTGCCCTCGTGTGAGCATCTTCAGGGTCTGCCCTGAGTAGCGGGCGGCCTCGGTGGCTCCTTGGGCGGCTTTTGCCAGGGAGACAAGGGCGTCGTTAATGTTTTCGGCGGAACTTCCGCTGGATAGGATGTGCTCGTTGATGATGCCGATGATGTTTTCGTTGGGTATGAAATCGGCCACCGTGCCTTCCAGGGTCACGATACCTCGGGATACGTTGGTGATGGATGAGGGCAATTGCACCATGCTCATGCGGGTGAGGTTCAGGATGTCGTTGAGGAACAGCCCCACGTCCAGGTTGCTGACATCGCAGGATCCGTATTCGGCGATGAGCAGGTCAAGGTCGGCCAGGAAGCGGGTATGGTCGATGGCGGCGTTGTCTTTGTTCTCGGCAAAGGATATGAGGGCATCCTTCAAATCTTCCGAGCTCTTTGCCCCTACAGCGCTGACGATTTTGCCGAAGCCGACTCGTTCCGTGGGGTTGAGCCGTCCCATGATACCCAGATCGATATAGATGATCTGCCCGTCCCGCACGATGATGTTGCCCGGATGGGGATCTGCATGGAAAAACCCCCAGTCAAGTATCTGGGTGGCATAGTTGTCCAGCAGCTTCGTGCCGATTTCCTGCAAATCATAGCCGTTGTCAAGGAGGCGTTGCTTTTCGTAGATGGGGATGCCCTCGATATACTCCATAACCAGCACGTATTCGCTGCAAAGTTCGGGATATACTTTGGGGCAGTCCACGAAGACCGTGTTGCGACCGAGCTCCTTGAAGAAAACGAGATTTTCCGCCTCGCAGGCAAAATCGGTCTCCTCCAGGAAGGTGGACCACATCTCCTCAACCACATCCTGCAAGTCCAAAAACTGGGGGTTCAGATTCAGCCGGGCAGCACGGCGGGCCAGGGTGCGCATGATGTCGATGTCTTGGGCCATGGTGGCCTTCACCCCGGGGCGCTGGACCTTCACTGCTACCGTTTCACCAGTGCGTAGGACGGCCTTGTGTACTTGGGCCAAAGAGGCGCTGCCAAGGGGGCGCGGGTCGATAGAGGCGAAGATATCGCCGAAGCTCTCGCCGTAGATGTCGGTGAGAGCCGTCTGTACCTCGCTGAAGGGCAACGGATCGCAGTGAGTTTGCAGTTTGGCAAGCTCGTCGCAGAAGGCTTTGGGGAGGATTTCTGAGCGGGTGGATAAGGTTTGGCCGATCTTCACGAAGCTCGGACCCAACTCTTCCAGCATGGTGCGAAACTGCTCGGGGGTGAGGCCCCGTAGGATATGGTGTTTGCGTACAATGGAGATAACCTCGTGCATGCGACGGCTCCGCGATTTGCGGTTGAGGTCGAAGCGCTCCTTCGCCTCCTGGGTGGCGTCGGTATTGAAAAAATGCTTCAGCAGGGTGTTGTCCGGCGCGGGCATGGAAACCTCCCCTTGGATACGGGGCGGCTTTCGCCACCCCGTCAGATTACCTGTTTCTCCTTGCAGTTAGCGCATACAATGCCCGGCAGGGAGGTCTTTTGTGACCCGCAGGGCTCTTTGGGACAGGGATGAAAAGCAGGGAGTTTGGGTCTACGCGCTCCCTACGCGCTCTCCCTTAGACTAAAGGGGCGGTTTCGTCTGCCTCGCAGGAATCCTCATCGGCGGCTTCAGGGGACGTATCGGCAGTTTCGGCGGACTCTGCCTGCTGGGCGTTTTGGGCGGCGGCGATTTCCGCTGCCTTGGCGGCGAAAGCGCTGCGCTCTTCGGGGGTCATGACCTTCATGCGGGCTTCCAGCAGATCTTCCCGTACGGCCTGGGTGTTCTCGCTCACTTTATGGGTAAGCTCTTGGTTTATCTTCTTGCCCTGCTCAACGGTTATCTCGCCTTTTTCAATCAGCTCTT
>CAYFWL010000004.1:18701-32742 GCA_964346845.1 uncultured Eggerthellaceae bacterium
ATCAGCTCTTTGCTTTTTTCGCCGCCAAGGGCAAGGGCGCCGATACCTGCCAGGAAAATGTTTTTGAAGCCGTTTGCGATCCCTGAGAATCCATCGTTCATATCGGTCATAATGAACCTCCTTCACGTGATTCCAACTACTTCGTATTCTAGCGCATCGGGGGACTTATTTCTGCTTCTGTAGCCAATCCGACAGCCGAAGATAGTTAAAGTTCGCTTGCTTTCTCCAGGCTGGGTCCGGCGAACTCACGCATCCTGTTCGGCCGATAGCGCAGAGAATTCGGACGGATTGTCTTTTGGGCGATGCTGCCGCGAGCTGCCTTCTGAACGCCACGGACGAAAATGTTGATGCCGTGATTCAAGTCATCCTGGATTGTTGGCCGATAGCGCAGAAAAGGATGAAGGCGCTGTTGTGTCGGTCTGCCACCCTGTAAGGCTGCGAGTCGGTTTTTGCGGAGGTTGGCCACTTGTGGGGTTGCTTTTTTGATGCCTTCGGATCAGCTCATAGACGCCTGGCTGCTCTGACTGTCCGTTTAGAGCTCGTCTTTCTGCGGAGGGCCGCCCCCTGGTACAATCGCCTTGAAAAGGAAGGTAGAGCAAAGGAGCATCTTGTGTCTATACAGTCGGTGGCAGAAACGTCGCCACGTAAGCTCCGCCCTTATCAGGACACGAAGGGTACAGAGCTCTGCACGTTTAAGGCGCCCGGGCATCCTTACGGTCTCTTCGTTGCTGAATCGAAAAACGTCATCGAGCGCGCTTTGGATGCGGCTTGCGTTCCGCTGTCGCTTCTGGTTGAGGAGAAATGGGCGACTCATGAGAGGGCGCTTATAGCCCGTGTTGTGACGGATTATCCTCATGTGCCGATTATTGTTGTTACGCACGAGGAGTTTCAGCAGGTCACCGGCTATGAAACGACGCGAGGTGCCTTGGCGTGTTTCGCCCGCCCTGCACCTTTTGACCCTGCTGCTTTGTTACGAGACGCGCACCGCGTAGCAGTGTTGGAAGACATTACCAACTATACCAACTTGGGCGCTATTTTCCGCAGTGCGGCGGCGCTCAAGGTTGACGCGGTGCTTCTGAGCCCCGCCTGCCACGATCCTTTGTATCGGCGGGCGGCACGCGTTTCCATGGGCACCGTGTTCCAGGTTCCTTGGGCGCGTTTAGAGGGGCAAAACGATTGGGCGGAAACAGGGTGCACTTTTTTACGTCAGCAGGGCTTCAAGACGGCGGCCCTGGCGCTTTGCGAAAACGTGCTCACGGTGGATAGCCCGCTTCTTAAAGATGAGCCTCGCTTAGCTGTGGTGCTGGGAACCGAAGGAACGGGGCTACGCCAATCAACCATCGCTGCCTGCGACTATTCCGCTATTATCCCCATGCGGGAAGGTGTTGATTCCCTGAATGTTGCCGCTGCCAGTGCCATTGCGTTCTGGGAATTGCGGGCTTGGTAGCGGCTCGGTAACAGAAGCGATTTTCCTTGAGTCCTTTCGGCTAAACTAAAAGCTTATGGGCGAACAAATTGACATGAACAAGCATTTTTCCACGAGAGACCTGTTGCGTTATACCGCGCCTTCTATGGCTATGGTGGTATTTACCAGCGTTTACAGCATCGTTGATGGCTTTTTTATCTCTAATTTTGCAGGGAAGACTGCCTTTGCGGCAGTCAACCTCATCATGCCCTTTCTCATGATTCTTGGTACCTTGGGTTTCATGATGGGCACTGGTGGCGGTGCTCTAGTTGCTCAGGCTCGTGGTGAGGGAGACGGCGCGAAAGCCAATCGCTGGTTTAGCTCCCTTGTCGGAGCATCCCTGATAGGGGGCGTGGCGCTTGCTGTCTTTGGCGTTGCATTCATGGAACCCGTAGCCCTCGCTTTAGGTGCAAGTTCTGAGATGCTTGAAGATTGCGTGCTATACGGTCGCATCAGCATGATTTCGCTGCCCTTTTTTATTCTGCAGTTCTTCTTCCAGCCTCTTTTCTCGACGGCGGGCAAGCCAAAGCTGGGTTTTACCATTACGGTGGCCGGTGGCCTGACCAATATTGTGCTTGACGGACTTTTGGTGGGCGTTTTGGGCCTTGAGGTGGTGGGGGCAGCGAGTGCTACGGTGACTGCGGAGCTTTTGGCTGGCGCGGTGCCGTTGGTGTACTTCGCACGCCCCAATAGCAGCTTTCTCCGTTTGGAAAAACCACGCGCCGACTGGCGTATGTTGGGCAAGGCTTGCGTCAACGGTTCTTCGGAAATGATGGCGATCGTCGCTATGAGTGTGGTTTCCATGCTTTACAACTTCCAGCTCATGAGGTATTTGGGCGAAGATGGCGTGGCTGCATATGGTGTTGTGATGTATGTGGGCATGATGTTCGGCGCCATTCTGGAGGGATATTGTGTGGGGTCCGCGCCGCTCATGAGTTTTCAGCATGGGGCGAAGAATAGTCGAGAAAAACGAAGCCTTCTGCGTCACGGCTTTGTGATCATCGAGCTCATGGGTCTTGCTATGTTTGTTTTGGCTGAAGTGCTGTGCCCGCTTTTCACGCAGGTTTTTGTGGGGTATGACGAAAATCTCTTCAATCTTACCGTGTACGCTTTTCGTGTCTATGCGCTGTGTTTTATCTTTGTGGGTTTCTCTCTTATCGGTTCATCGATTTTCACTGCATTGGGAAACGGGCTGGTCAGTGCCCTTATCGCCTTCGCCCATACCTTTGTTTTCGAATGTGGGGCGGTGCTTGTACTGCCGTTTCTTTTTGGCATTGATGGCATCTGGTATTCTATTTTGGTGGCGGAAATTGCTGCCACTGTTTTGGTGTTTCTTCTTTTGGTGCGGTTCGGAGCCCGCTATGGGTTCCGCCCCTTTTTCCGTGAGAGAGCTTGAGCAGGCGAAGCATGGAAACCCTCCTTCACTTTTCGATGACTACCTGCCAGATGTGTGTGGGCAAAGCCCATTGCGAGGAGTGTGGCGATAACCTGGTGGAGCTGCTTGCGCGCAACCCCGTCATTCAAGCGGCATCGGTTGACATGAAAAAGCGCATTCTGAGGGTGCGAAGTGAGGTAAGCGATGAGGTTCTGGAGGAAATCCTCGAGGATCGTGGCGTATTCAGGTGCTAGTCGCTTCGCTCTGAGAACTTCCTTTTACCCCGCTGCCGTTTATCCGCCCGCCCCGGTGCGCTCCGTTCTTCGTTTCCGTGCGATCCGCTCATTCGTTTCCGCATGGTGCAGCGGCACTGCATCAGTGAGGGCTGCCCCGGGTCCTTGCGTGGCGCTGTGCGCTGTTAGTTTGCTTCTCAGCCCCGGCGTGCGGCGAAACTTCTCGTATCGCTGGCTATCAAGGGGGAGCGTGTGCTGTCATAATGGGATCAGCGAATGCGCTTCGCGGAAGGAAGGCATGTGTCTCAACAGATTGGAGTCTTGCTATGCTGCATGAAGTGAAGTTCCCCTCATCAAATGGACGCGACACCGTTGTTGGCTGGATATATGTTCCCGCCTGCGAACCTGCTGGCGTAGTTCAGCTGGTCCATGGTTTCGGCGAACATTCCCGCCGCTATTTCCATCTGATTGTCGCCCTGATGGATGCTGGTTTTATCGTAGCGGCCAACGATCATGTCGGCCATGGCGCCACGGCACTGCTGAACGATAGCTGGGGGGACTGGGGCGATGCGGGTCCGCATACCATGATGGAAGACGAAAAGCTCTTTAAGGATTGCGTTACGGAAAAGTATCGTGATCTGCCTTATTTCATGTTCGGTCATTCCATGGGCTCGATGATTTGCCGCCAGTTCTCGGCGAAGTATGGCGATGAGCTCGATGGTGCCATCTACTGCGGCACCCTCGGCATCTTCAAGAAGACGCACGAGGTGCGTGAGAAGATTACCACCGCCATCGATGAAGGCAAGGCCCATGGGTCTGATCCTGCTTTTGCCGCTGAGCTTTTAGGTTGGATGTTCGAGCGCTGTGAAGAGGGCGCTACCTTGGGCAATGAGTGGATTTGTCATGACCCCTTCGTTCAGAAAGATCATGCGGAAGATCCCTTCGATGCTTTCACCCACCCGGTGCACAATGTGAGCTTGCGCGACTTTATCGACATGATCCTAGACATCGAGGGCGCTGAATGGGCGCAAAAAGTTCCCGCTGATCTGCCGATTCTCCTTATTGCAGGCGATCAAGACCCCGTGGGAAACTACGGCGAGGGCGTGTACCAATGCGCGAATTGGCTCTTCGAAACGGGACACCGTCCTATTACCAAGCTGTATTCCGGCTATCGTCATGAAATTCACAACTACGAGGACTTGAAGTTTGAGGTCGAGTCCGATATCGTGGCTTTCCTCGACATGATCGCCTAACGCACTTTTGTGACAAGGGGACAGGTAATTTGTCACAAAACAAGGAAGAGCACGTATGGAAATGCGCATTAGTTACTACCGCTGTCAGACATGTAAAGAGCAGATTCATTGTGATGCCTGTGAAAAGCTGCTGCTTAAACAACTGAGTGCAGAATCCGGCATCCAGGCTGTTCAGGTGAATAGGGCGGCAAAGACCATCACCCTGCAAAGCGCTCTCGACGAGGATACCCTCGAAGAGGTTCTGGAGGATGTGGGTTTGTATCGGGCCTAAGCCGCCAAGCGTATCGTGCGAGCCGCTACGTTTCTTTGTGCTTCTCTCTTTTGCTTTTTTCTGGTTTGAGCAGTGAGCCCCCAGTGCTGGGGGCTCACAATCTATGAGGGATTATTGGGGGGGAAAGCACTATTCCTCTGGACCAGCGGGATTAGCGCTCTCTTTGGCGAAAGCCGCCTTGATCTCAGCGATATAGAGGCAGTGCTGATCTTGGGTGGTGTACCACTGCTCCCACAAGGCCTCGTCCTTATAGCATTCGTGGAGAAGTTCCTGGGCGCAGACCTTTTCGCAGATGAGCACGAGGCGCGATTCTTCGATAAAGGGGGTATGCACGTGCTTGCCCAAGCCGATTGCGGCATCATGGCTGAGCTCCAAGCCACACCAGCCGGTATGCAAGCCGGCAGATTCGATCTTGGTAGGGTCATCCCAGCCGTGGACCCTTCCCAGATACCCCTTGGCCTTATTGTGCTCATCCCCTAAAAAGCAGATGCTGAACAGGGGTTCTTGATCAAGAAGATGACGGGAATAGCGATATTTTTCTCCCCGTACCACCACATACGCTACGGGCAAGTTCCAAAAAACACCCAGACCTCCCCATGCTGCGGTCATGGCATTGGCACCTTCGGTGGGGTTTCCCATGACGATTTCCATGAAATCTTTGCCTATGATTTTGAACACATTTTCGTTCAGTTCCCAAGGGTCGATTTCCTTGAATCCTTTGAGTTTTTTAAGCATCTTGAAAACCTTTCTGTCGCCGCAGGGAATATTGGTGATACGTACGATTCGGAGTATACTTCATTCGTGTTAAAGGGGAGGAAGGCGAGCCGTGCAAGAGCTGAAAATCAAGGGAATCTATCGGCATTTTAAAGGTGATCTGTACCTGGTTGAAGACGTGGCGCGCCATTCGGAGACCGATGAAGAGCTGGTAATCTATCGCAAGCTCTACGGGGATTGTTCGCTGTGGGCGCGACCGAGAAATCTCTTTCTTTCTGAGGTTGACCGTGAAAAATACCCCGATATTGCGCAGCGGTATCGCTTTGAGCTGCAAGACATTCCCAGTGTTGCCCACCATGACTGTCCTTCTGAAGATTCTTGTTTGTAGGGTTTGTGGGAGATGCAGAGAAGGAAATAAGGGCACGGGGCACATTTTTTGCCCGTTGGGGCAAAGGATAGCTGATGCTTCGTCTTTTACTCGGCTTCCCCTTGCTGTATAATTATACGCCATTTCATAGGGTGCAACTT
This sequence comes from uncultured Eggerthellaceae bacterium, assembly GCA_964346845.1. Taxonomy (GTDB): domain Bacteria; phylum Actinomycetota; class Coriobacteriia; order Coriobacteriales; family Eggerthellaceae; genus CAKUOV01. The sequence goes on from CAYFWL010000004.1 coordinate 24,541, forward strand.
ATTTTGATCCGTCTAAGAGCGGCTCGAGGCTTTGTGGTCTTGTTCTTCAGTTTTGCAAGGCAGAACAAGGTGTATAGTGCGTTTATTGGGGAGAGACTATGGCAAATGAAACGGGCAAATTCAAGCTGCTGAACCTCGTCCGTATTTTCGAAGAATACACGGATGAACATCGGGGTCTTACCATGCCGCAAATCATTGAAAAGCTGGCCGAATGCGGCATCCAAGCTGAGCGGAAGGCGTTGTATCGCGACATTCAAGCGCTCAACGAGTTCGGTTTTGTCATTGAGAAGTTCCCTTGCGCACCCGTGGAATATCGTCTGGTGGCGCGCTATTTTACCTTTTCTGAGCTTCAGCTTTTAGTGGATGCCGTGCAGAGCTGTCGTTTTCTGACTCAGTCCAGCGCTGATAAATTGGTGCGTATGATAAAAACACTCTGCTCCCTTGAGCAGGGAAAGCAGCTGAGTCGTCGTATTCATGTAGGGAATCGCGTGAAGATGCAAAACGAGTCGGTTTTTAAGAACATCGATGTCATAAATGAGGCCCTGTTTGCCAAACGCAAAATTGAGTTTCTGTACTTTAAATATGACTGCAGTAAGCGGATAGTGGTACAGCGCAACGGTGCTCTCTATTGCGAAACGCCTGTTCAAATAGTGTTTAGCGACGGTTTTTACTACGTGATCACCTATAACGACAAGCACGAGGATTTCGCCACCTATCGCATTGACCGCATGAACGCACTTGGGGTGTCCGATCAACCGGCAACACGCAAGAGCGAAATCACCCATTTCGATATAGGAGAGTATGAGGAGCGTGCCTTTGGTATGTACGCGGGCGATCCGGTCAGCGCAACGCTTCTCGTATCCGAAGAGGCCATGGGGGGCATCATCGATCGCTTTGGGAAGCAGGTGGAGTCTTTGGATAGGGGTGATGGTACTGCAGAAGTGCATGTGCGGGTCATGGAAAGCCCTGTTTTCTTTGCCTGGTTGGCGCAGTTTGGCTCTTCTGTTCGCGTTGCGGCTCCTCGTTCACTGGCGCAATCGTATCGGGATTATCTGCTTTCAATTGCCGGCGATTACTGATTGCCAGACATGTTGCTTCACGAGGGCTGTGCGAGGTATCTTTGCAGATCATCCCACGTTTTTAAAGCTTCTTCGTACCCTTGCTGATAGAGATCCATCAGCTTCTCTCGATTGTGTTCGATGCTTTTGATTTCAATGGGTTTCGGCGGGCGGATGAGGAAAATCTCGTCTGCGTCATGCATACGCACCAAACGACGGTAGAGACGATTATATTCAAAATGACGGTTTTCAATGCGGTCGCAGAAGTAGGGGTAGTCTGCATACACCGTGCGCACGAGTGCCATAAGCTTATTGGGCTGTTTGACGTAGTCCGCCGCTTGGGTGAGCACTACGAGGTGTTTTTTGCTGCCCGTCATGCGTGAGTAGTCGATGGGCACGCTGTCGCACGGTCCACCATCAAGCAGCTTTTTCCCGTCGACTTCAACGATTTGGCTGAGCAGGGGCATGCTCGAAGTGGAGATAAGATACGCGACCTCGTCTTCGTAATCAAGAAGGCGGTGGTAGTCAGCTTCGCCTGTCTCGAGATCGCTGCTGACGGCAATGAGCTTTACGGGGGAGTCGTTGTAGGCAGCGGGATCAAGGGGATCAAGCTCGTGAGGCACCTTATCGAAGGCGAATTCACGCCCGCAGGCATTGCCCGTGCGCACAAAGCTTTTCATGGACAGGTAGCGTGGATCGTCGCAGTATTTGAGATTCAAAAAGCAGGTGCGTCCCAGAAGGCCTGCCGCATAGCATGCTCCCGTAAGGGCACCGGCAGAAGTGCCGATAATAAGCTGAGGGAAGAACTTCTTCTCCATCCAGAAATCAGTAACGCCCGCAGTGAACTGGCAGCGCATAGCGCCGCCTTCGAGTACCACGTTGCAAGGGGTAATGTCTGCCCCCAGCCAAGCAGGGGTCTGATAACGGTAATTTATTTTCTCCACAGGGTTGCGCTCAAGGCTTTCCATGGCAATGCTCCTTTCGCTCTTTGCATTATAGCCCTCTGACGCACGTGGGAGAAACTGTTGCCGCTTTGTTGGATTCTTTCCATTCAAAATGTTTATGAAGGGGAATACAATAAGGCGGTGCACAAAGAGATGTGCGCTGTTTTCGGCCAATTCGTATTCAGGAGATTGCCATGGTTGAATCAATTTCGTCTCAACAGTTCCAAGAGCTGGTACTTCAGGGCAGCGGTCGTATCTTGGTTGACTTTTCTGCCACCTGGTGCGGTCCCTGCCGCATGCTGGCCCCCGTTGTCGATCAGCTTGCCGAAGAGAAGGCGGGTCAGCTTGCCGTGTATTCCGTCGATGTTGATCAGTGTCCCGATATCGCTTCTGCCTATCGGGTGAGCGCCGTTCCCACGCTTATGGTGTTCGAGAACGGTAACGTGCTCCGTACTTCGACAGGCGCGCAGCCTATCGAGCGTCTGCGTGAACTGGTAGAGGCTTAATTTTTTGAGTACCCGTCTCGACCTCTGGCTTACCCAACAGGGTCTGGCGCCCTCGCGAACAAAAGCGAGGGCGCTTATTTCGTCTGGTTTCGTGCAGGTGAATGGCCAGGTGGTAACGAAGGTTTCTTCTGCGGTGACCGAAGGGGATGCGGTGGATCTTGATGAAGAAAGCCCGCTTCTGCGCTATGTGAGCCGTGGGGGATTGAAGCTAGCGGAAGCGCTGCGCTGTTTTCACCTGGATCTTTCAGGGGCGCGTGTGCTCGATATCGGTTCCTCAACGGGCGGCTTCACTGATTGCGCCTTGCAGCATGGCGCTGCACAGGTGTTTTCGGTGGATGTGGGCACAGATTGCATGGATGCAGTCTTGGCGGCGGATTCCCGCGTTCGCCTCTACGAGCAGACGGATATTCGCGTGGCCCCTGATGAATGCTTTGAGGACATCGATTACGTTGTATGCGATGCCTCCTTCGTGTCCCTGCTGCTGATTGCGCCCACGCTTCAGCGTATTGCCAAGCCCTTTCGTGCGGTGCTGCTGATTAAACCCCAATTTGAGTGTGGCGCAGCTCTTGCTCGGCGTTTCAGGGGCGTCATCACCGATCCCGACGTGCATGTTTCTGTTGTTGCGCGGGTGGTGGAGGGTCTTGCTCAGCAGGGCCTGCACTGCCTCGATCTTGTTCCGTCGCCTTTGACCGGAGGTGACGGTAACCGTGAATACCTGGCGCTTTTCGAACCGGCCGTATCCTCGTCCTGCGGGGCCTATGACGAGAATCGTATACGTCACGTGGTTGACCAGGCGTTCTCCTTTCACTAGCGGGTGAGCTTCTTGCGTTTCCCTGCGTCCTGTTTGAGGATATGATGGGCAGCCCCTTCGCCGTTGCAGATGTTGCAGACGTTGCAGCGAATGCGCACCTGTTCTCCTCCAGAATCCCATCTGCTATCAGGGCGTGCTTTGTCCATCCCCCAAGGTGATGAAATCTGCTATAATGCACGGTTGCAAAAATGTGAATAGACACGCCTCGTTGCGTGAACGATACTAAAGGAAGACCCCCCCATGCGTGAAAAGCTTGAGAAGATTATTTCGGCCTTTGAAGATTTAAGCATCAAGATGGGCGACCCTGACGTTCTTGCTGATCAGAAGGAGTACAACCGTCTGGCAAAGGAATATGCGAATCAGCGTCCGCTTGCTGAGCGCGCGCGCGAATATGTGCGCTACTGTGATGATTTGGCTGAGGCGAAAGCCCTGCTTTCCGATCCCGATATGAAGGAATTTGCCCAAGAGGAAATCGCCGATATCGAGGCGAAGCTGCCAGAGATCGAAGAGGACATCAAGTTCATGCTCATTCCTAGTGACCCTGCGGATGAGAAGGACATCATTGTAGAAATTCGCGCTGCTGCGGGCGGCGATGAAGCGGCTATTTTTGCGGGCGATCTGTTTAAGATGTACGATCGTTTCTGCTCTTCTCTGAAGTGGAGAATCGAAATGCTTGATGCGTCCCCCTCTGATGCGGGCGGTTACAAGCAGATCGAATTCAAGGTGAAGGGCGACAAGGTGTACTCCGTTATGAAGTTTGAATCGGGCGTTCACCGCGTGCAGCGCGTTCCCAAGACCGAAAGCCAGGGTCGCATTCAGACTTCAACGGCTACCGTCGCTGTGCTTCCCGAAGTGGATGAAGTGGAAGTGGACATCAACGAAAACGACCTGCGCATTGACGTGTATCGCGCCGGTGGACCCGGTGGTCAGTGCGTTAACACGACCGATTCGGCAGTACGCATCACGCATCTGCCGACGGGCCTGGTAGTTCAATCCCAAGACCAAAAGTCCCAGCTCCAAAACAAGATTGCTGCTATGGCGGTTCTGCGTGCGCGCCTGTACGAGAAGATGCTCTCTGAGCAGCAAGCCGAAGAGGGTGCAAAGCGTTTAGCCCAGATTGGGTCGGGTGCGCGTTCTGAAAAGATTCGCACCTACAATGGTCCTCAGGACCGTGTGACCGATCACCGCATTGGCTTTAACGGCACCTATAGTGGGGTGTTGCTGGGTGATGGCCTCCAGGACGTGATTACCGCGCTGCAGGCGGCAGACCGCGCTCAAAAGCTGGAAAGCTCCATTAATTAATCTTCATCGGGGGCGCTTGCGTGCCCTCGTTTTGCAATACAAGGGGGTTATGGTGCCCGATCTGTGGACCATACGCACAACGCTGGAATGGATCCAGCCCTACCTTGAACGTAAAGGTGACGAGAATCCCCGTCTCTCTGCGCAGTGGTTGCTGTCGGCGGTAACGGGACTTTCCCGCGTGCAGCTCTACGCCGATTACGATAAGCCGCTTTCTTCGGCAGAGCGTGATGAGCTGCGTGACTACGTGACGCGTCGTGGAGCGGGGGAGCCGCTGCAATACATCATCGGAGAGGTGGGTTTTCGCCATATCGACGTGAAGGTGCGCAAGGGTGTGCTGATTCCTCGTCCTGAGACGGAAGTGCTGGTCAGTGAGGTGTTGGCACTGTTCTCGGGCCAGGAGTCTTTCGTGGCGGCGGATATTTGCACCGGAAGCGCCTGCATTGCCTGCTCCCTTGCTTATGAACGGCCCGATTGCACCGTTGTGGCAACGGATGTCTCCGACGAGGCGTTATCTTTGGCTCGGGAAAACGTGGAGCACCTGGGTTTGGGTGAGCGGGTGAGCCTTTATCAAGGCGATTTGGGTGCGGCAGTACCGCGTGAGCTGTGGGGTCATTTTGACCTGGTGGTTTCAAACCCTCCCTATATCCCTACCGAGGTATTATCTTCCTTGGATAGGGAGGTACGTGCTTTCGAGCCCGCTTTGGCACTCGACGGCGGCGCTGATGGGCTTGATCTTTTCAGACCGCTGACCACCTGGGCCTATGAGGCTTTGAAAGCGGGTGGCGTATATGCGGTGGAGCTGCACGAGACCTGCCTTGAACAGGCAAAAGAGATTGCCGAGCAGGGCGGTTTCCATCAATGCCGTGTGGTGGATGATCTGGCAGGGAGGCCGCGTATTCTTGTGGCGCGAAAACCTGCCGACGAGTAATCCTGTCTGTTCGGATGATACGATGGATGGTGCTCTGGTGGGCTTTTGAAGCAGGCGCGTTATTAGAAGGTGCTGAGCACGTAGGGAGATGTCACGGACGCACGTGTTTTTTTGAAAGGATCAGGTATGGGTGAACTGACGTTGAAGGAAAGAATTGCGGGAGCCGCCGAGAGCATGCGCCCGCAGCTGGCAGGGCGAAACCCTGATGTAGGCATCATTCTGGGTTCGGGCTTGGGCCCTCTGGCGGAGGAGATCGAAGAGCCCCTCTTTATTCCCTTTAGTCAGGTTCCCTCTATGATGACTTCTACGTGCACGGGTCATGTGGGCCGTTTTGTGTGCGGTACGCTGGGGGGAAGGTGCGTGCTTGCTATGCAGGGTAGGCTACATGGCTATGAGGGCTACTCGGATGAGGATGTTGCGTTCCCCGTGTGGATTATGAACGCCTTGGGTATCTGTACGCTGGTCACCACCAATGCGGCGGGGGCTATCAACGAGCACTACCGCGTAGGTGATTTCTGCATCATGACCGACCATATCAACTTTACCGGGCGTAATCCCATTGCTGGCGCTGATCCCGATGAGGTGGCCTTCCGTTTTTTCAGCATGCTCAATGCGTATGACCCGTATTTGCGCCACGTGGCGCAAGCTGTTGCCGATCGTGAAGGTATTCGCGTGCAACAGGGGGTTTATCTGGGGCTTTTAGGGCCGAGCTTTGAAACACCTGCTGAGATTCGCGCTTTTCGTTCATGGGGTGCCGATACGGTGGCGATGAGCGTGGTCGAGGAAGTTATTGCGGCGCGCCATGTGGGCATGCGTGTCTTGGGTATATCGCTGTGCAGCAATATGGCATGCGGAGTAAAAAACGCTTCTCCCAATGATGCCGAGGTGTTCGAAGTGGCCCAAGCGCGTTCCGCCGACTTCTGCAAGCTGATTGTCGGTATTGTGGCCGAGATGGAAGGATGAAGGCGTAAAGGCTCGAAGGGACAAAGCTGCGAAGGCGTGAGGGCGCGAAGGGTACAAGGATGCAAAGGCATGAAGGCGCGAAGCTGCGAAGGGAGACAAGCCGCCTTTGATGCGATCCAAGCACGAACGTGATTCAAAGACGGCTTGCGCTTCGTCTGCCTTCTGCCGAGGGTGTTGGAGGTGACCCTGCCTGTTATTCACCCTGGAAAAGCTCGGTGGAGAAATAGCGTTCGCCTGTGTCGGGGAGCAGGGTGACCACGGTTTTTCCGGGGCCGAGTTTGCGAGCCAAGCGGCGTGCGGCAGCCACATTGGTGCCTGAGGAAACGCCCACCATAAGCCCTTCTTTCCGCGCTAATTCACGTGCGGTTTCCAAGGCTTCTTCATCGGAGATGATGCAGATGTCATTATAAATTTCCTGATCGAGGATAGCGGGAATCAAACCATCGCCAATGCCCATCTGCAGGTGAGTACCAATACCCCCACCCGAAAGAATAGCGGCATTTTCGGGCTCTACGGCCCAAATTTCAATGTCAGGATAGAGCCGTTTCAGGGTTTGCCCGATGCCTGAAATCGTACCCCCGGTGCCGATGCCGCTGCAGAAGCCGTCAATAGGGCCTTCCATATCTTCGGAGATTTCGAGTGCTGTGTGGTACTTGTGGGCATACAGATTATCGATGTTTTCGAATTGCTGGGGGACGTATACGGCGGGGTCTTCTTCGGCCATACGCTGGGCAGTGTCGATGCATTTTTGGATGCACTCACCGATATCGCCCTCATCATGGATGACGATTACCTCAGCACCATAGTGGCGCACCAGCTTACGTCGCTCCTCGGAAACACTGTCGGGCATGATGATGATGGCCTTATAGCCGCGCACCGCTGCAACGAGTGCTAGGCCAATACCTTGATTTCCGCTGGTGGGTTCAACGATGATGGTGTCGGGTTTGATATCACCGCGTTCTTCGGCGGCAGTAATCATCTGATAGGCAGTGCGGGTTTTTACGCTACCTCCCACGTTGACGGCTTCGAACTTGGCGACAATTTGGGCAGCATTGGGTTCGCAGAAACTGTTGAGGCGAATGAGGGGTGTGTGCCCCAAGGCCTCCAACACATTGTTGTAGATCATATATCCTCCTGCAAGCAGCCCCTTCCGGGGCATCTCTCTTTGAGTTTTTCGTAGTGTATCATGTACCGTAATAATCAAATACGCGCAATAATCAAACACAAAAAGCCGTATGTGGCGCCGAGGGCACCGTGCGGCTTGGTCGTTTTCTACACCTTGGGGAAACGTCGCATGACGTGGATTCGCTTTCTGATTTTCCGCCTCTACGTTTCTTTTTTGTGGCATCTCCTCAGCGGCATGTGCTTTTGCGGGGGTCATGGATAGAGCGGTGGCGCGGTCCTAGACGTGCCCGGCGTGCCCAGCGCGGCCTTTAAGGTGTCCCCGGTGTCCCTGCGCGGCCTTTAAGGCGCCTCGGCGTGTTCGTGCTCGGCGTGCCCGGCGTGATTGGTGGTGCGGCCTTTAAGGTGTCCCCAGCGCGGTCCTAGACGTGCTCGGCGCACTCAGCACGGTCTTCGGCAACCAGCTGGTCGTAGCAGCGGGCAAACATCTGGCACACATAATCCAAGTCTTCATCACTCATGCGCGTGTTGAGCGGCAGGGTTATTTCATTGGCAAAGTGCGCGTAGG
>CAYFWL010000005.1:0-19451 GCA_964346845.1 uncultured Eggerthellaceae bacterium
TTGGCCCTTCTAGGGCCGATGATCAAGCCACCGGCTAGGCCGGTGGTCATGACTACTTGAATCATTACTCACAAAATCTGCGCATGAACATGCGCTGTCGTTAAATGGTTTCCGTATTCTGTTCGAGTTAAGCGAAACCGACGGTGCGCTCCCTCTGGGAGAGATAGGTCGCCGGCTTATCATTGAGCCTCCCTCTGTTACCTACGCAGTGGGAAAGCTGAAAGAAAGGGGGCTCGTGAGCGTAAAACGTACCTTGGGAGATGGTCGGTCTCATACTGCTTGGCTCACGGAGACGGGCGTGGTTGTTCAGGTTTCTTCAACGACGAAGGTCGAAGGTGTGTTCACCACGGATGTTCGAACTTCGGGTGAGGCAGAGCGCGATGCTTACAAGGATGCTGCTGCCCTGGTGGTGGCATCCCTTCGTTGGAAAAGTGCCGGTGTCGGGCACTCGGTCTGAAAACAGGAGTGTTTCTAGACGGTCTAGAGGGGTGAGGCGGTCGCTTGAAAGAGCGGAGCAGGTTGATGAGCTCACATCTTCGCTTACTCATGCAAAAGGCGGGCTCCATGCCCACCCCGACAACGCCTCCGACGGCAACCTCGCGAAGGAATGGGTCGCGCGTGATGGCATGCGCATGCTCCGCAAGGGCGGCTTGAGGAATAATCAGGAGCCGTTCAACGAGGTTGTTGCCACCGCATTGCATAAAAGGCTTCTGGGTAAAGGGAGCTACGTGGCCCATGAACTGGACGAGGGTTCCTCCCCGATATTTAGTCTATGCCCCAATTTCCTGACCGATGAGGAAGAGTACATTCCTGCGATGTATGTCATGCGGGCGTTTGAACAAGGGTCATCTATCAGCGACTTCGACCACTATCTGGAATGCTGCAGCCGTCTTGGAGTAGAGGATACCAGAGGAGCGCTGGAGCGTCGTGCTGCACGTATGATTGACATTGCCGAGTGGTCCTGACGGACACTGTGAAAGCCGCAGATTATGCGTTAACGCCAGCTTGGTAGGCTTGTTCTGTGTTTTTAGCGAGAGGAGTAATATGGAAGAGACGGTAAAAGCATCTCATGTAATGCGGGATGGGTTCCCTGGAATGGCGCGCCTCATTGACGCGAGCCACCACGTTGTGGCTGTGAATCTCGCAGCAGAAACCCGCGTGCACTTCTCCGAAAGAAGCTTTGCAATGCCCTTAAATTTGCAGGGGTAACCTCCGTAAAACTCCGCCCTTTTGCGGTATGACGAATGTCCCATGAAAGTGCACCATGGCATCAAGAGGGGAGCATCGATTGAATCGGTGCCTGCCGACGAAAAGATGTGTTTCGGTCTAAGGAGGATGCCATGGGTTATTCAGTTGACGACAAATGCAAGAAGCTGTCCAAGAACGCGCAGGCTGCAGCCATTATCACGGAGTTTTCGCCTGGTTTTACCACCGACCCGCAGATGAAGATGGTCATGGGGCTTACGTTGCGCAAGCTGGCGAGCTTCCCTCAGGCCAAGGAGCTGGCTGATCATCTTGATGAAATCGATGAGCGCCTGAAAGCGATCGAAGAATAGATTATCTCACCTATTGAAAGTTAGGGGCGTCGCTTGGGCGACGCCCCTTTTTGTACTTTGTTAGTATGTGTTTTCCCGTGCCGAGCGAAGCTCTTGGCGAGTTTTCATTGCCTTGAGAAGAATACGCAGCTGCAGTTGTATGTTGGGGTCATCCAGGTCAAGACAAAGCTCGCGCTTGATGCGGTCCAGCCGTTCGTTCAGCGTGGAGCGGTGAAGATAGAGTTTCGCAGCGGTTTTGGTAATGCTCATGTTGTTCTCTAAAAGCGCCTCGAGTGTTTCGAGGTAGCTGGCCGATGAGGCATTGTCGTGTTGAATGAGGCGACGCAGCCCTTCAGGGTAAAGAATATCGAGGCGCGCATCGCCCACAGCATTGATGACCAGGTTGCACAGCTCGTAGTCATCGTAGCAGTAGACTTGCTGTGACGGATTGAAAAGTGTACCCAGGTCAAGGGCGGCATTGGCTTGCAAAAACAGAAAGCGTGCACTGGTAAGGTCTGAATAGGGAAGAGAAACACCGGCCTTCATTTGCATGGAGCCGGTGAAGGGCGCTACGCCTTCTTCAATCGAAGAGGAGCGGTCTGTTTCGCCAAGCGCGTCTGTATCGATAAGCGCTACAACGGAATTGCAGTGGAACTCAAAGGCGTAACAGCGGGAAAACGATGACTCGATGGCATTTCGAACGTAACCCAGGGGAAGTTGTTCCAGCTGATTGGAGAGCTTCATGCGCAGGCAGACGAAACGATGGCCATTGTTTGCTCGATCGATTGCACTGCGCTCTAGGAGGTCAAGGGGACGCCCTTCGATGAGTCCCTGCAAAGCCAGGCGTAAAGAGCCAGAACCATCGGGCTCGAAGGAAGCCAGCTGACGCAAAGCCACCTGAAGAATAGATGCCAAATGGACAATGAGGGGTTTGTCGCTTGGACGGTATGGCCTTGTTGCATAGTGGACAACAACGCAGCCTTTGTAATCATCGTTTTCAAAGAGATTGCAGCAGAGGATGGTCTGATCGAGCAAGCTGATCACCAGGGGCTCTCGTTCCTCCATGGTTGGCTCGTGAAGCCCCAAGAAGCTATCGAAGGCGCCCAGGCGAAGCGAATCGCCATCCATGGGTCTCACCTGCGCATTTCCTTCCAACACCGAAACAGATTCTGTTGCTCCCAGGAGTCTGAAATCCGAATCAATGGCATACAATGGGTTTTCGAAGGCCTTCTCTGCGCAGCCTAAGAGACGAGCTATTTCTCCGTTGCCGTCCACAATGTGACGAAGGTCAGCATCCCATGCGTCATAGAAGTCAAAGATGCCCTGCAGCGTATTGAAGAGACGATAGAAGTCGGTGTTGGCATCAACGGTGATAACGCAGCATTGTCGACGGAAACGCTCCAGGCGAGGGGATTCTCCAATGCATAAGATGACGCAGGCCTTTCCGATGGAGGCTTTGGCGGGAATGCGGTCGCGCCGTATGATATGCAGTCGACCCGCCTCAAGAATATTTTCGTTTCCCTCGCACAATAGCGGCCTTCCCAAGGTAAGCTCAAGAGTCTTAACCCCAGAGATACGGGCATCGAACTCGCGGGGAAGTCGATCGAAAACAAGATCAGCGTTCAGCTTCATTACCCCTCCTTTTTGCACGGTTGATAGAACTCATATCTAAGTATCTATTAAAACACCATGTCAAAACGCATCTATATCAACAATGATACCCTTCAAAATGTATGGTAGCAAGCATATTTATCCAAGTGTTTGTCGGTTTGCCATAAGGTGAACCCGGTTCCACACTGAAGGTGCTATTCCAAATGAGGGGTACGAGGAAAGGAGACTGGCATGGCACTGTTGGAGCATGTGGACAGTTCGAGAGGGGTTGAAACCGCCTTTGGGAAAATCATTCCAGAAAAAGAGGCTTACAGCTACTGCTTGAGGACCATTGCGGGCTTTTCTGCCAACATCTTTCAAGTAATGCGTGTTCTCAATGACAGTTGGGAGGACCGCACTGAGAAGATTACCGAAATTGCCAACATGATGAATTGCGCCGCCTGCGCTGGCGGCAAGGACGAGTTGTTCGATTACTTGAACGCTTTTTACGATGATTGGAATATTCCCGAGTTGGTGAAACGGTCTGCTTGGATCGGCGCCATCTGGGGTGATTACGGCGATGAGGCAGAAGATATGTCTGGTCGCGTTATCCAATTCACGGAAAACCGCGTAGAAAAGGAACTGGATACCTGCCCTTGGGATATCGTCGGATCTGAGATGTGCAATATGACCACGGGTATGTTCACGGCTAATTTTGATATCGCCGCAGGTGGTGAGCATGGTGAGATCACCAATGACGTTCAGCTCAACATGTGTGAGGCCCGAGGGTGCGGAAATCCTCATTGCCGTGTTGTAGCCGAGCGCCGCGATACGTTTGGGCTTGAGAAGCAAGGGTGGCTTGACCATCGAGGACAGGCTCATCTGCCTGTGCACGACACGCCGCCTGAGCGCCGCGTGAAGCATGCTCAGGGCTTGCGCAACGGTCAGTATACCAACGCCTTTGGCGAAGAGAACTCCTTTGAATGGCAGTACAACTGGGTTGCCCAGATGGGATGGGTGTGGTCGGTGAGCTTTCCTTTGATTGTCATACGCGATATGGCCGAAGATGATGACGATTTCGAGCGCATCTTGAAAATCGTGTTCTCCACAGCGGGAAAGAATGCATTTTTGGACCCCTTTGCACGGGAAGGACTGCGCGGCTGGTTGAACATTCCCCGCGAGATCGGCGATAACGATCCTCGCGTCATGGGTGCCTACATCCACGCAATGCTGGGTTGCCAGCTGGTTCCTTGCGAGTTTGAAGCCTTTGATGCTGAAGGTGTGGAAATTCGCGTGGACCAGGAGACTTTTACGGGCCGTTTCGAAATGGCTCCCTTGGATGAGATTACGTTGGGCTACGAAGCTCAATGGAACGGGGCTTGTCACACCCTCGTTTCCCCCGAATGGTCGGTGTGGATTGACGAGGATGGCGACGATTTCGTCATCAATGTTGGTCGCAAAATTGACAATCGGGCTCTGTAGGGAGGGTGAGGAATATGCTGTTTAGAGAAGACGAAGCTGCTCGTGCTGAAGCAAAAGCGGTACGCGAAAACGCAGGCTGGTATCGCTGGACCCATGACTTGGTTGCCCTATCCGGCCCAGATGCCGAGGCGTTTCTCGACTATATAATGGTGAACGTTATGACGGGCATAGATGCGGGCCGGGGAAAATACACAACAATGTTGAACGAAGAAGGCCGCATTATTGAGGACTTGGTAGCTTTTCGTAAAGAAGAGAGCCTGTGGTGGCTATCCACGCTGTATGGTCCCCATATGGTGAAGTGGTTCGACGCCCATCGCGACGGCTACGACGTGGAATACGTTGACATCACCCAGGATATTGATATGTATGCCGTGCAAGGGCCTGCATCCGCAAAAGTTGTTGAGGCGTTTTTGGGCGAATCCGTTGATGGCTTCAAGCGTTTCGAGATGAAATCGGGTAAAGCTGCGGGTGTAGACATCGTTGTTGATCGGGGCGGGTTCACCGGAGAGCTTGGCTACGAAATCTATTGTGCTCGCAGCGACTCTGACGCCGTGGCAGACGCTATTGCAGCAGCTGCGAATGCTTACGATGCGCCTCGGTTGAAGACCCTGGAAGTATACGTGCGCAGTCTCCCCATGGAAAAGGGCATGGGACTTCGTCAAGACTACTATGGCTTGACGCCCTTTGAGGCAAATCTGGGCTGGTCAGTGCATCTGGAGAAAGATTTTGTGGGTAAGGATGCTCTTGAAAAAGAGAAAGAAGAAGGTCCCAAATGGGCGTTTGTGGGCTTGGAAATCGAGCGCGAGAGCTACGAGGACATTGCCCAAAACGAAATCGTACGTAAGCGCGGTATTCCCGTAGGAAAGTGCCGTCAGATGATTTACGGCTACACCGTAGATAAAAACATTGGCTTTGCCATCGTGGATGCGGTGAAGGTGCCTTTAGGTACGCGGGTCACGGTAGGCCCCAATGACTCCCCAGCAACTGTCGTCGAACCTAAATGGTGCTAGGGAAGGAGTCCGTATGAGCACGAACGAAGGAAGAAATATTCTGGTGGTGGGCGGAGCCTGCGGAATGGGAGCCGCCACCGTTACGGCGTTGTACCGTCAGGGCGCAAACCTGGTGGTGCTGGATATCAACCAAGAAGCCATGGAAGAGCTCATCGAAGACGAGGGGCTGGAAGGCGGACCAGGTACTTTGCATTTTGTGGCAGGCGATGTGAACGACGCTGCGGTGCGCCAGGCGGCTATTGACTATGCAACCAGCGAGTTTGGCACCTTGGACGCCCTTCTCTACATTGCAGGTGTGTTAGATCTCATATGCCCAGCGCACAAGACCGATGATGAGCTGTACGACTATGTCATGGACGTGAATGTGAACTCGTGTTTCCGCATGTGTCGTGACTGCCTGCCTTTGCTGTGGGACCACGAAGGCCTGCCTGCCAGCATCGTCATCGTTGGTTCCGTGGGTGGTCAGGTTGGCTCATCGGCCGGTGCTGCATACATTACGTCTAAGCATGCCGTGCTGGGGTTGGCTCGTAATTTGGCCCACAGCTATCGATTCCGTAATGTGCGCACCAACGTGGTAAACCCCGGTGCCTGCGTGACGGATATCCTGGGAAACGCTATGGAAAAGTGGCCCGATCGCGATGTCATGGACCTGGAAGGAAACGAACTGTATAACGTGCGCGGCGCGGTTGCTCTGGGTGTTGATTACGACGGCAACAACATCACAGGTTTTCCTGAGGACATCGCTAACGCCATATTGTATTTAATCAGCGATGAGGCTCATTACGTCAACGGTGCACAGCTCAACGTGGATGGTGGCTGGACCAGTTTCTAAGTGAAATTCGTAACGTTTGAGGGCGATGTGGGCAAGGCCTGCATCGCCTCATTTGAGCGAGAGGAGGTTCCATGGAGCTCAATGATGTATTTGGCCTCAAAGGCAAAAATGTCTTGATCACCGGAACGGGCAGCGGCATGGGGCATGCCGCTGCGGAATTGCTCGTAAATCTTGGCGCCCATGTTTGGGCGACAGCCCATCGCCATCCGCTCGATTTGCCAGTGGAAGTCACTGTTCCTTGCGATCTCTCTACTAAGGAGGGCTGCGATGCATTTGTGGAAGCCGCTCCCGAGAATATCGAAGCTCTGTTTTTGTGTCATGGAACGGCTGATGAATTCGGCCGAGGTAACGCCCTGCAGGTGCAGTTAACCAATTTCTGGAGTTTCAAGTACCTTACCGAGGAACTTTTGCCTCGTATTTCAGATGAAGGCTCGGTTTCTTTTATTTCATCTAACGGGGGAAAGTTCTGGCGCGATGACGTTGTGACTTGTTTGGAGCTTTGCAACTGCTCTACCTGGGATGATGCGTTAGCTTGGTATGCAGAAAATGAATCTTTCACCAATCTTGGATACACCTTTTCTAAAGAATGCCAGCACGCTTACGTTATGAGTCGTGTGCATGATCCTGCATTTATTGAACGCAAGATTCGTTTGAACGCCTTGGCTCCAGGTCTTACGCGTACGGGGCTTACCGATGCGTTCAACAGGCAGATCGATGGAAACGCAGAAAATGGCAGACGTGTAATCGAGGAGCTGTACCTATCGGGATGGGATGGACGCTATGCATCTCCCGAAGAGATGGGATGGCCTTTGGTGGCCATGGGATCGAGGCTGTTTTCCTATATGAGCGGCCAGATTATTTATGTCGATTACGGGTGCGCCAGCGTGGATGAGATGGAGCTATTGGTCGATTGAGGATGCATTTTTTGGAAGGAGGGCGCTAAATGAAAAAGGTTTGCGTAATCACCGGCGGTCACGGAGGTATGGGAAAGGCGATTTCTCGAGAGCTGGGCAAGGACCATCTTCTTGTTTTGGCTTCCCGTGACAAGGACTTGCTTGGCATGGAAGTGCTGTCTTTGAAAGAGCTGGGAATCGAGGCGCTGCCATTTCAGGTTGACGTGTCGGTGCGCCAGCAAGTAGAAAATCTTGCCAGTTTCGCGGCAGATCAAGGGCTTGTTGACCAGGTTATCCATACAGCGGGCCTTTCGCCTGCCGGCGCAAGCGCTGAAGAAATCGTTGCCACCAACACGGTGGGCACCATCAACATGGTTGAAGCGTTCTATCCCATTATGGCGGCAAAGGGAGTCATGATAAATCTCAGTTCATCATCGGCTTATTCCATGGATACTCCTCAGGAATGGACTGATGTTTTTGCGCGGTGGGGTGAGCCAGATTTCAAAGAAGCCATGGTTGCTCTGGCGGGCGAAAAGGAAGAAGACGCTGACGAAGACGACGAGTTTTTCCGTGCGGGAAACGCGTATGCCTGTTCTAAGCGTTTCGTCATTGAGTACACCCTCTGGAATACCTGCCGATTCATGGAAAAGGGAGTGCGCATGCTTTCCGTTTCTCCTGGCACATATATGACCCCCATGCACCAAATGCTTATCGATAAGCAGCCCGAAATAGCCGAAGCCTCTTTGGAGCTCACGCCAGTGGGAAGATGGGGCCGTCCGGTCGAGATTGCGGCCCTCGTTGCTTTCTTGTGCTCACCTATGGCGGGATACATTTGCGGCATGGATATTTTGGCCGATGGCGGCACCACCGCCATGCAGCGCGTGAAGCAGCTTTAACGGTTTTTATGATAGTAACCCGACCATCTGTCATGCCCGTCATTACCGTGACAAAGGGATGGGCACCTTGTCACGGTAACGCCACGCTGCGCGCGCGATCATCCACAGGGGTTGCAGGAAAAGATAGAACGCGGCCAGAATGCTAACGGTGGGTGCGCCGATGGCGGCAAGGGGCGCGCTGCTGGCAATGCACCAGGGAACGGCGGCACACAACACGATGACCGTGTCTTCAATATCAAGAGCCAGCGACTGCTTATCGCTTCCGTATTGCTTGGCGAAGAGCTGCTGGGTGATGATGCTGGAAAGCGTCTGATTGCAGCACAAGGCGCAGATGGCCAGAGCGCTTACGGCCAGGGCTCTTTCCCGACCAATGCGGCTGCTCAGCCAGAGGAGCTTCCCCTCGAGGCTGTTCAGAAGTTGAGTCTCCTTGAAAAGCCCCGCGTAGGTCGATGAAATCAGAATGATAAGCGCTAGCTGCAGCATGGAGAGGGCACCGCCGCCATCAAGGGTGCGCGCCAGCTCTTCCGAGGGAGCTGTGTAACCCGTCAGCAGCTGCTGGGCCAAAACCAGCGGGTCTGCCTGCTGAAGTGTCAAGGCGATGGCTGAGGCCAGCACGGTGCTTACCGCCATGTTCACGCGCACATCCACGCGGGCCAGGGCCAGGATCAAAACGCTGGCAGCGGGCAGCAGCGGCGCAAGTCCCAGATGAAAGGCGTCTCCATAGGGAAGGGAAACGCTGGCCTCGCCGCTTGCCGCTGCGGGAAAGGCGAACCCCAATGCCAGATAAAGCAGGCAGCTTGCGACCACAGGAACCACGGCGCGTTTTGTCATGAGCGCCAGGTTGCGGGAGAAGTCGGTTTGCGTGATTTTGGACACCAGCAGCGATGCCGTTGAGAGGGGAGAGTTGCGATCTCCTATGTAGCAGCCGGCAAGAATTGCCCCTCCCACCAGGATTGGGCTGCATTCCAGGGCATTGCCCAAGGTCATGCAGATGTTTCCCATGGTGGCAGCGGTACCAAAGCTGGTTCCCGTGAGCAGCGACATGATGGCAACCATGAGAAAAGCCGCCAGGGGAAACGCCGCAGGGCTTACCAGCTGCAAGCAATCGGAGACGATGGTGGGAATGGTGCCGCTGGCGCGCCATGAGGATGTGAGCATTCCGATGAAGAAAAAAGCCATCAAAATGCCCGCCACCGAGCGAATTCCGCTGAGGGATTTTCTTCCGAGGCGCGCGGGATTGATGCCTTTGCTCAGGCCGTATGCGAAAAAGAGCACGTAGCCTACTGCAAGTGCCGTGTAGACGGGAAGCTGGGCGCCCATGAATATCACGAGCACCAAGCAAAACGCTCCAAGAACTGCTGTGGAAGGGATTTCGCGCATGGTTAAAGCTGGATTTTCTCCGCAGCAGACTCGTAGCCTTCGAACAAAATGCCGGTGAACCCAAGGGCATTGGCTGCTTCCACATTTTCCTTGGTGTCGTCTACGAAGTAGCAATCCTTAGCCTCAAGACCGAAGCGGTCGAGGAACAACTGGAAGAAAGCTGGGTCAGGCTTGGTCAGATGCTCCTGGAAGGAAAGGCAGCCGCCGTCCATGTGTTGAAGCACATGAAGCGTATCATGGCATTCGTTGTAAGCTTTTCTTGAGTAATTGGAAAGGTAATAGACGTCAACGCCCTGCTCTTTGAGCTGCTTGAGCCACGAATCTGCATAATCCGTGGGTTCCAGCATGCCTTCGATATTCTCGAATGCGCGTTGCAGGTCGTCCTTGATTTCCGGATCGATGCTGGCAAAGCCCGCCAAAGCCTCATCTTCGCTGATCTCGTCGCGCTCAAAAGCGGTCCAATAGGGGCTCATGACCGAAGCCTTCACGATGCGCTTGATGAGGGTCGGGTCGGTAAAGCTCTTTGCTGCGAGAAATTCCACCAGTCGGTAGTCGGCCAAAACGCCGCCGATATCGAACACTACGTTGCGAGGCATGTCGTCTCCTTGAGGAAAAATCGAGTTGAGTTGTGCTTATGCAGTGTGCCACACGTGCGCACTGATGCGATTTTCCTAGCATAGCGGGGATTCGGTCCCGTTCATTAAATTTCATGCAATTGTAAAGAAGCGGCTGCCTTATCGGCGGTGATGCGGTAGGAATGTTCGAAATCGTGCAGCAGGTGCTTGAACCCATGCCGGAAGCCGAAACGGAAGCTTGGCTATATCGTCCAGACGGGGACGGCCTGAACATTTCTGGTGATGGGATAAGGGGTTTTCGTCTGGCAGATGACATGCCCAAAGCCCAGCTCGTATCCTGACAGGCTCTCCAGGCAGGAGAAGTTTTTCACCGCATCGGCGTCAACGGTCGCGGCCATCTTCACCTCAACGGGATGCAAGATGCGCCCCTCTTGGATTACCAGGTCGATTTCACGTTTCTTCGAATCGCGATAAAACCAGAGGTCTTTCATGTTCGCGCCGACGTTCATATAGCTTTTCAGCACCTCGGACACCACGAAGGTTTCGAAGATATGCCCTGCCGCAGCGCCGTTGCGAAGCGTCTCGGGAGTGGTCCATCTTGTCAGATGGCAGACAAGGCCCGTATCCAAGAAAAACAGCTTCGGCGTCTTTGTGAGCCTCTTGTCGATATTGGGGAAGAAGGGCTCGATTATGCGGATGATGTTTGAAGCTTGGAGAACAGAAAGCCACGAATTGACGGTCTTGCGGTCTACGCCGACGATGGCGCCTATGTCTGAGGTGTTGACAAGCTGTCCTGTCCTGGCGGCGCAGGCAACCATGAAGTTGTAAAACTTCGACTCGTCCTTGACGTTTATCAGATCCCTTACGTCTCTTTCGAGATACGCGGAAACGTAGTCTGCGTAGAAGGAATCCCAGTCGATGTCCATGTTTTGCAATTCGGGCATAAAGCCCCTGTGGATGATACTCCAGATGTCCACACCAGGGATGTCGTTTGCACGCTCAATGGGGCAGGGGATATAAGGCCCGGTCCTGTCGGATGCTGAGACCAGCTCGCGCAGGCTCAAAGGCGGCATCTCGAGAATCTTGATCCTTCCCGCCAAGGACTCGCTTACCCCCTTCATGAGGCGGTAGGTCTGCGAGCCGGTGAGCACGATGCGTCCCTTTTCGTCAGTTTGGTCGACAACCCACTTCACCGAGGAGAACAGCTCGGGCACCCGTTGGATCTCGTCGATGATGAGGGGCAAGGCCTTCGACTCGAAGAAGAGTACGGAGTCTTGAACGGCCAGCGCCCGCTCGCGAGGGTCGTCCATGGAGACGTAGCCAAAGGAGTCACCGAGGTGATGCCTGAGCATGGTTGTCTTGCCGACCTGGCGGGCGCCTGTGACCAAAACGACCTTGCCTTGTTTGAGCATTGCATCGATTGCGTGCTCGATTTCGCGGACGATGTACATAAAATGACCTCCTTTATCTGACAAGGCTATTCTAGCTATTTGGATTAAAAGGTCAAATTTGGGAATACAATTCCCAAAAATATCCGATTACTGTCAAGTGTTGAGATGACTCGGGCCTTTTGCCGTGAAATGGCAGCCGCCCATCATGGTGGGGTTCAGGGATGAGAAGGATGTGACGGCGACCACGGTACATGAGGCGAACGAGGTTTTCTCGGCCATCTGAAGCTCCCGGCAAGAAAGACGCCCCGGTCGCTTTGCGTCCAGGGCGTTTTTGCTTTATCGGGCGATCTCAACCATGAGGGCTTCTACCAGTTCCAAAATGCGTTTGATGTAATCGGCGGGCTTGGCATCGGACACGGCGGCTACCAGTGAGTCGATCCAGGAAAGGGGGTGATTTTGCAGGTAGCCGGCGAGATTTTCGGCGCTTTTCTCTTCTGGATCCTCCGCGATACGACGGCACAGCTCCGATGCCAGCAGGATCTCGATGCCCATGTGGTCGGCGTACTGGTTGTTCTCGTTTGAGATCTCCAGCCCCGTATCCCTCAGGATGCTTTTCATCTCGAAGGTGGGTCGACCGAAGCCGACGGCCACCCCGGGCTGCGCGTAGAAGGTCCCCAAGGGGGCGGCGGCGGGACGGGGGGTCCCACAAAAAGCCGCGTGTACTCCACGGATGCCTCGCGCACGGGGTCTCCGCCACGCTGGAAGGCATCCTGGGCCTTTGCGGCGTACGCCGTGCACGCGGCGATAGCCGAGGCGACCCCCGAGGTTCCAGTGTACGACGACATCGTTGAGTATCTCAAGCGTGAGAAGAAGGTTTCGGAAGATGGAATCGCGCAGGTGACCGAGCTCATGCCTACCTTCGCCGCCGACTTCGTCGCTTATGAGGACATGAAGGCCTACCTTATCGACGAGGATGCCGATTTACAGGAAACCAATCAGGACCTGGAGCTCATCGAGCTCATCGGTGTCCAGAACTGGCTCGTCCAGAAGCTCACCGGAGGCGCGGACGCGACAGCATAGCACTCCCAACTTGGACATAAGCACAAGGATTATATTTTGCCCCGATATCCCTAAGGAGGTTGGGGCGGTTCCTTAGATATGGTAAATTGCATTCTGGTCGCTTGTCGCTTCGCGCAAAGGACCGAAGAGATTGCATTGCAGGTATGTAACTGTCAGAGAGGTAAACCATGGATAGCGAGCAGCGCGACAAAACCATCATCAAGACCAGCATCGTCAACATCCTTGCCAACGTGCTCCTGGCCGCGTTCAAGGCCGCCGTGGGCTTTGCCTCCAACTCCATCGCCGTCATCTTAGACGCCGTGAACAACCTCTCCGACGCGCTCTCGGCCGTCATCACCATCGTCGGCACCAAGCTGGCGGCCAAGCTGCCCGACAAGAGGCACCCCTACGGCTACGGGCGCATCGAGTACCTGAGCGCGCTCATCGTCGCGGGCATCGTCCTGTACGCCGGCATCACCTCGGCGGTGGAGTCGGTGAAGAAGATCATCGAGCCCGAAGCCGCCGATTACAGCGTGACGGCGCTGGTAATCATCGCCGCCGCCGTGGTGGTGAAGCTGGTGCTGGGCTGGTTCGTGAAGGCCCAAGGTAAGAAGGCGAACTCGGGGGCGCTCATCGCCTCGGGTTCCGAAGCGACCTTCGATGCCGTCCTGTCCCTCTCGGTGCTGGCATCGGCCCTCGTCTTCCTGGTTACGGGCGTCTCCCTGGAGGCCTACGTGGGTGCCATCATCTCCGCAGCCATCATCAAGGCCGGCATCGAGATGATGGGAGAGACCCTGGATGAGATCCTAGGGACCCGCGCCGATGCCGAGCTCGCGGGGAAGGTGAAGGGGCTGCTGATGGAAGAACCCCAGGTAAGCGGTGCCTACGATTTGATCATGAACAACTACGGGCCCGACCGAAACCTCGCATCAGTGCATCTGGAGCTGCCTGATGCCATGACGGTGGCGGAGGTCGATGTGCTCACGCGCCGCCTGAGCGAGAGGGTGTACCACGAGACCGGCGTGGCCCTGACCGGCATCGGCGTCTACTCCCGCAACACCGGTGACGATGAGGCTGCCCGGATGCAACGGCGGATCGAGAAGATGGTCCTTGACCACGATTGGGCGCTGCAGATGCACGGCTTCTACGCGGATATCGAGGCCAAGGCCGTTCGCTTCGACGTGGTCATCGGCTTTGAGGTCACACCCGAAGCCGCCCTCGCGCAGATCCTCTCGGAAGTGCAGGAAGCCTACCCCGACTATCGTTTCTCCATCGTGCCCGACCGCGATTTCGTGGATTAGGGAAAGCGTGCTGGTTGTTGTCGGGGTTTTGGATATCTGATCCCGCTACGTGAATTCGTCTTCTTTCCATTAGAATGGGGAAAACATTCGAAGAGGCGATGGATAGGCCGAGCCGGTAGCTAGAGGGAGACCCTATCGCTTCGTTCGCGCGCATGGTCAATCGTCTCTGCGCAAGCAATGACGCGAGGAGGAGACAGAATGGAATTTCTGGAGCTTGCGAAACAACGTTACTCGGTGAGGAATTTCACCAAGGACCCCATCAGCGATGCGCATATGGCTAAAATCCGGGAAGCGGCAATCGTTGCACCGACCGGCCACAACAACCAGCCGGTTCGCGTGTATATCTTGACCAGCGAGGGAGCCTTGGAGAAGGTCAATGCTGTTTCCCGATGCATATTTGGCGCAAAGACCGTTCTCATGATCGCTTACGACAACGACAAGGACTGGAAGAACCCCTTAGAAGAGGGCGTCCATTCCGGTCAGCAGGATGCGAGCATCGTCGCGACCCATATCATGATGGAGGTGGCTGATTTGGGTATAGGGACCTGCTGGGTGAACTACTTCTCCAACACCGAGCTGGCGAAGGCCTTTGACCTGCCTGAGAACATCATCCCCGTGCTCTTGATGCCCATGGGATATCCGTCGGATACAGCAAAACCTCTGGCCATGCACTCCGCATTCCCGGGAGCCGATGAGATGTTCACGGAGCTGTAAGGGGAATGCATGATTATCAGGGAATACACCGCTTCGGACATCGATGATATGAAAGATATTTGGAATGAGGTCGTTGAAGACGGCGTTGCCTTCCCTCAAGAGGAGGTACTGACAACAGAGGGAGCTATCGAATTTTTCTCGTCGCAGAGCTATGCGGCGGTTGCGGAAGAGGATGGGAAAATCTACGGGCTCTACATACTCCACCCCAACAATGTTGGAAGATGCGGTCATATCTGCAATGCCAGCTACGCGGTCTCGTCTGGTGCGCGGGGAAGGCGCATTGGGGAGATGCTGGTGAAGGATTGCCTTGAACAGGCCAAATTACATGGTTTCGGCGTGCTTCAGTTCAATGCAGTGGTTGAAAGCAACGTCCATGCCAGGCATTTGTACGAACGCCTGGGCTTCGTGCAGCTGGGCGTGATTCCTAAAGGATTCAGGATGAAGGACGGAACCTACGAAAACATCTGCCCCTATTATCATGAGCTGTAAACTGCTGAGCTGTAAACTGCTTTGCAATTTTCACGTATGCACCAGAGTTACCCCTGCTGGCTTAAGCTGCCCCATCTGCGGCTCGTCCTACGAGGCAGGGGAGAGGGCGTGTGCGAACTGCGGTGCGCCCCTTCCCGCTGCTGCAGGGCAAGTAGCCGCAGGTTTGCAAGGGGAATAGCTCCGACGAATGGATGATTGTTAAGCGGGAGGCGCGATTGCGTCTCCCGCTTATTTGGTGGGCTGATGTTGTGTGGATTTGTGGCACATATTTATTCGAGCTTCACTATCGCGTAATCCATGCGCGGGTAGGCTCCCTGTTTGCGCAGCTTGATGTACTTGTACAAAGTGCTGTGGCCAACACCGGTGCGTTCAGCTATTTCCGCTACGGTACCCTGGTTGGTGTCGTAAAGGTACAGCGCTTCATCCAGCGCTGCCTGGTTTTTCCGCTTGCGGCCCACGTTGCTACGGCGCTGGTGGATGGCGTCTCCGTTGTTGGACGCGGCCGGTCCGTAGATGTTTCCCACGTAGTCGCGCCAATTGTCGGGAAATCCCACGGGGCGCAGGTCGACGGTAGGATAGGCGTCCATGATCTGCCCGAAGCGGACACGTGCGGCTGCCGCTTTGTGCGCGTCGATGCTCTCCAACATGCGGAAGATGACGATGAAGGCGGGGAAAAGCCGCATGGTGTCGAGTCCCTTGTGCTCGCGGAAGAGGGCGGGGCGTACCGCGAACATGATGTTGTAGAGACGGTCCTGATGAGCGCACATGTTCCGCAGCTGGGTGAGGTAGCGAAGCCAGCTAGCGAACAGGGGGATCTTCAATTTGAAGTGGGCGGCCAACCCTCTTGCTAAGTCGGGTTCACCGATGTTTCTGAATATCTTCGAGAGGGTGCCGAAAGACATGAGTCCGACAAATGCCCAGATTGGAAGAGGATCATCTTTCTTCATATAATGCTCGACAAAGGGAATTTGGTATCGACGTCCTTGTTCTAGTTCTCGGGAAAGGGTCTTTTGAAGCTCAAGGTAGAAATCGTGGTTTTTAAAGATCGCGCTGTTGCTAAGAACATATGCGCCATGTTTTTGGGCTAGCCCATATGAAAGCGTTTCCCGCAGCGCGATTTCGATATCAAAGATGCAATCGAGGATGAATCGAGAGATATCTTTGTCGAAGCTCATGACGGACACTATGTCATCCAGGGTGGTGCCAGCGATGAATCTTCCGTCGGATTCGAAGGTGATCCAATAGGCTCGCAGTCGGTAATACCCTTGCCTGGCGAGAAGCTCTTTTGCGGATTCCCTTGTATGCGAGCCAAAATCAAGGCATTTTTGGAGAAGGCGGTTGCACAATTCGTCGTATGGAAGGGCGGTTTTGCCCAGAGAAAAACACGACCCCGCTCGGTCCGCTTCACTGCTGCAGGCAGGAGAGGCGTGCGGGGTTCTGTCGCAACTCATATTAACAGGTTCTCCCGTCATGTCAATATCTTTCATTCCATAAAATACGGAAACAATTACGGAATCAATATAGCACGGAGAAATACCTTGTCAATGGGTATATTGCTTTCATTCGTATTTTGATTTGCAAGGATCGCGATCGCGCAAAAGAGATAATGAAAGACCGTGGATACACCTTGATACAGCAACGAACGCACAACGGCCGGAGTTCGCTTGGCCGTCCGTGCTACAATGCAGTTACATGGTCACCGGAGGACAGTACGCCGTAGCGTAGGGGATCGTGGGCGCATGCTCAATTATAGGCATTGCCCGCAGGCCGCCTGTTGGATAAGGTGCCGAGTGAGCTCGGATGGTTACAGGAAAGCTGTGCCCATCTGAGCTCTTTTTTATGCTCGGGGCGCGCAACGACAGGAAGGATGAGCATGAAAACTACGAAGATTACCGTTACTTTGGAACCGCTGGTACCCGAAGGTCGCGAGGCATTCATTTCTGAGAACCAGGAAGCCTTCAACTACGGGGCGCTGGAGGAGTTCGGGATGCGCGATGACCACTTCGAGGAGGATGGCCAGATTATTGCCCGTGAGACTATTGAGGCAGCTATCGACGGGGGAGAAGCCCTTCGTATCATCGCGGGCGGACAAGCTGTGGGAGGGGCTGTGGTGAAGATTGAGGGCGACCATGGCGAGCTGGAGCTTCTGTTTGTGTCTCCCCGCACCCACAGCAAGGGTGTGGGCCAAGCGGCGTGGTGCGCCATCGAGCAAAGGTATCCCCAGGTGAAGGTATGGAGCTGCGTTACTCCTTACTTTGAGAAGCGCAACATCCACTTCTACGTGAACCGCTGCGGGTTCCATATTGTGGAGTTCTACAACGAGCACCATCCCGACCCCAACGACCCTGATGTGGAGCTCGAGGGGAGCAATCATGGCGCCATGGATGGCATGTTCCGCTTCCAGAAAGTCATTAAGTAGGTGCGCTTACCAAGAGAAAGGGTGCCTCTGCAAAAGGACCTCGAATGATAAACGTTGTCAGCGCCGGAGTTCGGCATAAGAGCCGTCTTATTGAAACGGAAACCCACCTTGCTGCGGGTGTGCATACGGTCGATGATGGTGCCATCGTCGTGAGGGCGGTGGAGAAGTCGCCTGCTGGTGCCTTCGATGCCGTGCTGATGGATATTCAGATGCCGAACATGAACGGATACGACGCGCACCCGCGCCATCCGCGCGCTCGGCGATTCAGCCAAATCGGGGATCTCCATCCTCGCCATGACCGCCAACGCCTTCGAGGAGGACAGGCGTGAGGCGGTGCGCGCCGGCATGGGCGGCTATGTGTCAAAGCCCATCGACGTGCCCCAGCTCATAGCAGCTTTGGCTGCTGCGTTAGGCTAAGAATCAATCGCCCGTGTGACTTTTTGTTGTCGCGCGGGCGATTCGTCTATTCCCAACGGCCGCTGTCCTCAACGGGCTCATAGTGGCAAGTAATCGGCGACGCAAATGTCGCAAATGCTTTGTCCTGTCTGGGTGCAGGCAGGAACCTTTGCTGCATGCTGGTAGATGGCTGTTGTGGTGCGCAAACTGCTCTATGTCGAATAATGCCAGGTGGGATGCTTGCAGCGCAGACTTTGCTCGCAATTATGGCAATTGGACAGAGTGGGTTATTACCGATAACTCGCTTCCATGCCTTCGTGGGCCGCCATAAGGACGGCTCTCGTACTTACACCGTGAAATGGATGGAGCCCATGGCGGTGGGGTTTGGGGATTCCCAAGAGGGTGTCGAGACTGTCGTACATGAGGTGAAGCGATAGGTTACAAAGGAAGAGGCCCGGGATTAATCCCGGGCCTCTCTTGTAGACAGCGGACGGTCTACACCATGAACTCATCGAAGTCCGGGTCGTTCATGCAATCCTTCACGCGCATGATGGTGGGGAAGGCGAACTCGTCAGCGGACACTGCTGCGCAGGAATCCTGCAGGGGCTCGCCTGCATGGCGCGCTCGCAGCTGGGTAATCTCGCCAAATTCCAAGGCATGCTGGGGGCAGGCAGCAACACATGCGGGTTGCTCTCCTTGGGCGCGAAGGGCGGCGCAGGTGTCGCATCCCTCCGTGCACAGGGAGACGTTGTACCAGCGGGGCAAGAAGCCCTCGCCCGTGCAAAAGTGGCGCACGATGCGGTAGTTGGTGCCTACGGGCAGGTTGTGGGCGTTTTTGCAGGCTACTTGGCAGGTGTGGCAGGCGATGCAGCTTTCCGCATCGAAATAAAATCCGTATTCGGTCATTTTCTTCAAGCCTCCTATTCGGCGATGGGTGCGGTGGGGATGGTCTCGTAGTCGGGTGCGAGCTGGATGGGGCCGACGTACTTTTCATACTGCACCAGGTTGGTGTTCCAGCCGTTAAGATACGGCGTTGTGGTCTTTCCCGATGCTGTCAGCACGTTGTCAGCGCCTGACAGGTCCATGCCAGTCTCCGCATCAAAGCGCGCTCCTGCGCCGTGGGGCACCATGATGACGCCGGGCATGACCGTGCGGGTCACCGAAGCGGGGCGAAGGAATGAGCCGTTTTCGTTGAACACGCGGATGGTGTCGCCGTTTCTAATGCCACGCTCAGCAGCGTCGGCCCTGTTGATGAACACCGGGTTCACCAGCGCCTCACGAAGCCACGGCAGGTTGTCGCAGTCGGTGTGCGCGCGGCGCAGGTAGTGCAAATGCGTCATCTGGATGGGGAAATCGCCCTTGATCTTGGCGTCCCAGTCGGAAAAGGTGTCCTTGTATCCCAAGGGATGCTCGAGGTACTTGGGCAGGGGCGATACCTTCACGAAGGGGGAGTTTTCCACGGAGCCGTCGTGTCCGTTGACCATGTCGT
>CAYFWL010000005.1:19461-30228 GCA_964346845.1 uncultured Eggerthellaceae bacterium
AGTAGATTTCGAACTTGCCCGAGGAGGTCTGCAGCGGGTTGCCCGCAGGATCGGCGACGAATGCGGCGTAGGTCACCTTGTGATATTTGTCGCCCTACTTGCGCGGCAGGTGAAACACGCCGTCTTCCAAAAGCTTCATGGCGGGTACCGCGCCGGGATGGGGCTGGCCGGAAACGCCTAGGGCGTCCAGATCCTCTTGGGTGGTGGAAATCAGCGGGATGACGGGCATGGCGGGGTTTTCGGGCGCTGGTTCCATGATGATGGCTTGGTCGAACTGGTCAAACCAGCGCTGATGCTCGGAGGAGGGGTAGAGTGCATCAAAGTCGATGCCCAACCTTTCCGCAAGCAGGCATACATACTCGTAGTCGCCCTTGGCCTCGCCGCGCGGCTCCAAGAATGCCTGGGGCCAGAAAGCCACTTCCTTGTCCTTGAATCCGTTGTATACGGCGGGCTGCTCATGTTCCCAACGGGTGGTCAGGGGAAACACGATGTCGGAGTATTGGGCGTCTGACTTCATGAAATAGGCGTTGGAGAATACGAAGTCCACTTTACGGAAGGCCTCGATGCCGCGGTTCATGTTTGCCTGAGAGCACAGGAAATTCTGGTGATGGTTGGCGATGACGTGGACATCAATCTTACGGCGCTCCAGCTTCTTGGGAACAGGCGGCCAGTTGTTGCCAGCATCCCAGTACTCGCCGTCAAGGATAGCGTCCCACATCTCATCGGAAGAAACGGTCATGTCAACGGGGTTGCCGGCGTTGGTGAAGAAGACGCCGGTGCAGGCACGGCCGTTGAGCACCACGGCGTCATACGGCCCGCAGTTCAGTCCCCAGTATCCCGTGTCGTCGGCGACGCCGTTGCCGGGACGTCCGAAGTGGCCGCCCATGGCGGTGATAGTCATGAGCATATGGGGAAAGTTCTCAGCGCCCTTGTTGCGGGCGGGTGCAGGATTTGCGTGGATTGACACGTTGTTCTTGCAGCTGAGGATGTCTGCGAAGCGATCAATGAGTTCAGCAGGGGTTCCGCACAGTTCGCTTGCCCACTGTTGGGTTTTGGCTACGCCGTCGTATTTGCCCAAAAGGTAGTCAGTGAAGGACTCGGGCGTGGAGGCGTCAGCGGGCATGTTGCTGGCATCAAAGCCAACAGTGCAGCGGGAGAGGAAGTCCCAGTCAACCAGGGAGTCATCCTTGTCGCGGGTGAGCATGGAATAGGCGGTTCCCAAAAGCAATGCGGTATCTTCGCCGGGGCGCACGGGAATCCACTCGGCGTTGGTAAAGCCCGCCGTGGCTGAGTATTCGGGGCCAACGAAAACAATCTTGCAGCCCTTTTTTTTGGCGCGCTTCAGGTAAACCGACGAGCGTCCGAAAGAGCACCAGGCGGAGTTTTGGCCATACAGCACGATGTAGTCGGAGTTTTCCAAATCGAAGCGGTCGTTTCCCGCGTTGATGTCGAAGCCGAACAGCTGCGGTCCCATGACGAAGGTTCCGGCGGATTGGGTGCCGGAGGTATCCACGTAGCCGCCAAATGCTGCCAGCAGCTGGCCCAAGTAGCCTTCCATGTTGACGATGTTGGGATGCAGGATGGACTCGTTGCCGTAGCGTTCCTTTGCCTTCTTCAGTTCGTTGGCCGTGAGCTCCAGCGCCTCGTCCCAGCTGATGCGTTCCCACTCGTCGATGCCGCGCAGGTGGCCGTTGGGCTCCTCGGGGCTCCAGTGCTTGCGCTTCATGGGGTGCAAGATGCGATCGGGACCCAGGGTCTGCTGGTGCATGGCGTATCCCATGGGGCAGCTTCTTGCCTGGGGCGTTTCCCAAGACTCTTCCTGAATGTCGTCGGTCTTGGTCCTGATGATCTTCCCGTCTTTGACCAGCACTTTCACCAGGCATCGGCCGCCGCAGTTGTGCCAGCACGGCGCGGACACCCAGGTGCCCTGCTCGGTTTCCTTTCCGAAAATCTTCATCTCTCCACCTCTTCTTGTCTTTGCTTCGCGTTCTCGCGTAAGCCGAGAATAGGGTCTTTGCAGGTGGCGGGGCAATTCACAATGATGGGGAAAGTGAATATAATGCACGTATCGAAGAAAATGTGAATCGAATGCACGCCGAACAGAGGGAACGGGCATGGCGCACAGGCAGACCATCGAGGAGCTCATCGCGGAGTCCCTGCGCGAGCTGGGCCGTGAGGTGGATTTCGGGGACATCACCGTGGCGCGGATAGCGGAAAACGCCGGGGTCTCCAAGAGGACCTTTTACAACCACTTCCAGGACAAGTATGCTCTGGTCGCTTGGATTTTCGAGCGCAATAACGAAGAAGCCCTGGCCGCTATGAGCGAGGGCGACACCTTCCGCGACTTCCTCAAGATCGTGTTCGATATGTTCGCCGACGATTCCGCCTTCTATGTCAACATTTTGCGGCACTCTAAGGGGCTGGATTCCTACGTGCGCATTCTGGCCCAGTCAAGCGAGCGTATCTTGAATCGGTATTTCCAGGCTAAGGGGAAGGTTCTCACCGACAAGGAGCGCTTCACGGTGCGTTTTGCCTTCGCAGCTAGCATGCACGCCGGCGTGGACTGGGTGGAGCAGGGGATGCCCTTTTCTAAGGAGACCTTGGCGGAATGGATCGCCGATTCCCTGCCGTCCGTTGTTGATGAGCTGGTGTTCGGGAAGGGTGCCGTCTCATAAGGCAATGGCGGTTTTGGCGGAAATGCTTATGGAAAAGTCGACCGCTCTCTGTGCATCACGCGTGCCATCGAGGCCGAAAACGGGTCTCTACCGTGCGGCAGCGTGCGCAGACGAATGGTCGACGGCAAGCCCTGCTTCTACCTTCAACATCGAGATGGCTTCCCTGTGAGGAGCGAATACCTGAAAGCGAAAGAGGTGGATTCGGTAGCGAAAGCCGTAGCCCGTCGCAAGGAGAATATCGCCGCGTTGAGGGAGTAGGCAAAAAGCCGCCTCCAGATTGAGAAGACGCTGGGAAAGGGGGTTCATCGATGAGCATTCAAGAGCGCGAGTTCGCGCGGTTCATCAAGCTCCTTGATGAACCGGGATGCCTTGAACATGCGAACCTCGTTTCTCAAGGATATCAGCACAGGCTCATTGAAGGCCGCCTCAATGAGCTCTTGCGTACTTTCAGCTGCTAGGTCGATCCTTTTGTCGAGTACGTGGCGTAGGGTCGGCTTGTTCGCGCCTGCCACGCTATCGCTCCAGGGCGAAAAGTGCCGCACCCAAGGCTCCGCACAGTTGCGCCTTGTCGGAGATGAACAGCGGCGCCCCCACCTTTTCCTCAATCGCCTTTACCACGCCGGCATTCTGGGCAACGCCGCCGGTCATCATGTAAGCTTCCTCGCCGCCTACACGGCGCACCAGCGATCCGATTTTTGAAGCCACGGAGTTGTTCAAGCCATGGACGATATCGGCCACGTCCTTGTTCTGGGCAACCAGGCTCACCACCTCGGATTCGGCGAACACCGAGCACATGCTGGAAATGGTGATGTCCTCGTTCCAGTTCAAGCCCACCTGGCTCATTTCCTCCAGGGAAATCTGCAAAGCGCGCGCCATCATGTCCAGGAAGCGACCTGTTCCCGCAGCGCATTTGTCGTTCATGACGAAGTTCACCACGTTGCCCGCCTCGTCGATGCGAATGACCTTGTTGTCTTGACCGCCGATGTCGATGACGGTGCGCACGTGGGGGTTCAGATAGTGGGCACCCTTGGCGTGGCAGGTGATCTCGGTAATAGAGCTGTCGCCTGCGTCGATATAGGCGCGTCCGTATCCGGTGGTCACAATCTCCACTACCTGCTCTCGCGCGATGCATGCCTGCTCCAGCGCTCTGGAAAGGCAGTTCTCGGCGCTTTTTTGCGCGCCACCTCCCGTGGGGATGATAGCGGTCGCCTTGATGTTGCCCTGTCCGTCCAGGATCACAACATCGGTGCTGGTAGATCCGCTGTCGATACCGATGACGAAGCTGTCGGTGGTAAGGGGTTTGGCCATGGTTTTCTCCTTGCTGATGGGTGCGACAGTTTCTGCGAAGGCTTCGATGCGGGTCTTCAGCTGCTCGCTTGATTGCAGCGAGAAGTCCGATTCGATCTTGATCAGTGGCACGGTGGTCATATGCTTGACTTCCGCGTACTCGGGGCCGTAGAAGTCGCAGAACTTCATGGAATGATAGATGATGCCCTTCAGGCTGGGGTCCTGGAACAGCTTGCGGCGACCGCTAATGTCGTTCATACGCCTGCAGGGAGTTTGCCCCAGCAGCGCTTGGGCGTAAGCCTGGAAGAATGCATCTTCACCGGTGGTGGAAAGGGCGGTGGAGTCTATGTCAAGATCGCGGTTTCCCGTGCAGGTAAGGTTGCGCACGGGCAGGGAAAACGTGTCATCAATGATCTTTTTAAGCTCGTGACCTGCGCGAACACCCAGGATGGCCACATAGGGAGCATCATTGTGGTGCGGCTGCTCGAAGGCTGCCTGGCATGCCTTCAGGTCAAAGGCCTTCCCCGAACTTTTTTGGTAGGCATCTTTCAGGCGCTTCAACGAACGGGCCAGCGCATCCACCTGACAGGGGCCGTCTGAGTGGGGGAGATCCATGAGATAGGTGAAGCTGCGCCCTTCCTCCTCGTCAATGATCTCATAGGCGCGGCGCATGACGTCGCAGCAGTTCACCAGTACCAGGGAGGGCGCTTTCCCTTCCAGCGCTTCTTGGATCACAGTTTTACCGAAGCCGCACAGGTTCACATGGGTCACGCCGTCGCTCAGGTCGAAATTGCTGGCCATGTTGTCGATAACATCGGTATTCTCGCCAAAGCCTGCGAAAATCTCAATAGGGGTGTATTTGCAAACGGTGGAAATCATGTGTTGCGTCCTTCCAGAAGTTCCAAGAAGGCGTCAAAGCGCGTGGATGTTTGTCCATCGCTTCGATTGGATTCATCCACGCCATCTCCATCAAGCAGCAGGCAGGGAACGCCCGCTGCTTCAATCTTCCTCTTGATAAGTTGTGATGCGCCCAAAGAGGCCTTGCAACCCCAGTGGTTGAACAGCACCACGCCGTCTGACTTCGTGCGTTCTACCAGGTCGAGGGCGAGATCAATGCGGTTTTGCGTCGCTCCGTTCATGGCTGAGTACACCAGGCGGCGCGCCATGGCCTCATAGGGCTTATCGGGGTCTATGTCGATGTTCAAACCGTCTATGGCCAAATCGCAGGCGGTAATGAAGGATCCATCGTTGAAATTCAGCCGCTCGATCAGGGGTTCCTGAGAGAAGGGCATGGTGTGCATCCATACCAGGCGCAGGCCGTGGCTCATGGGTGCGCGTTCCATCTCATCAGCCATCATGCGGGCGTAGCGCTCCGATTCGGGGGAACCCAGCAGGATATGCGTCATGAGGAAGGCGTACATCTCGCTGGTCATATCGGAGGGCAGGCGCTTTCCCGGCGACGCATCCAGAAAGCGGCGATAGTCCAGCGCGGTGCGCCAGCTGCGGGCAACGGTTTCTTTCAAGGCATCATCAGTGAGGGGCTTTCCCGTAACGTCCTCGATGAATCTCGCCATGTTGCGCAGCTGATTTGCCACGTCGGCTACAGCATCCTCCGAACGCTCGAAGGGCACATCCACGCAAAAGCCCGGAATGTCGAAGTGACGCTGAATGAAGGGGAAGGTGATCATGTTGCCATCGCAAGCCAGGCTGGTGTACACCGTGAAGGCAGGCCTGGGCATCATGCCGCTCACGGCAGTGCCCAGGTAGATGCGGTGATACGAGCACATGGTTTCGGAAAAGCCGGCATCGTCCGCCAGCTCCAGGAACTTGCGCTCGGCCTTCGAGCCTCCCACGAAGGATGACAGTTGCTCCACCGACAAGGGAAGAACGCCCGCCACTTCCAAAGGCTCATGGGGTGTAAACAGGCTGCAGGCGGCAGAGTTTTCGGCATGCTTCATGGCCCGGGTGATTTTCGACATGGCAACGCGCGATGCGTAACGGCGCGATGGTGGCAGGCGCTTGTCGGGCGCTACCGTGAGCTTGAGTAGCTGCGCTCTCCATCCTGCATAGAGGATGCTGAGAGCGCGATCGGGATTCTTGTCAGCTTGACCTGCGACGGTCTTACCGAATTCCCTAACGACATCCATTGATGCTCCTTTTGTGGCGCGATTTGAGAGCGGTCTTCAATTCGCAACAAATGTTGCAAATACAATTTATGAGCTTGCAAACGCTTAGAGTAATGCAGGAATACCTCCAATTGCGGCAAAGCATATTTGATCTGCAATCTGCCCTAGAGGCTCTTGCTTGTCGTGTTGCACCCAATCGGAAAATACGGCAATAAGACATCCCACGTAGCAAGTAACGCACTGGTGCAAACGCTCGATTTTTCGTAAGTGCCGCTTTTCGCGCTCGTCCGAAATGATCTTTTCGAGAGGCTCGATGAGCATGGTGATGGCGCGGGCCATGCCAAAATTACGCACCAAATTGTTTTCACCGTGCATGTTTTCATCCAGCGATTTCAGAAGCGAGATGGTGAGTGCGCGCAAACCAAACGTTGGATCCTCTTCCGAGACCGAGGATAGAGCATCTTTGCACAGCAAGGACAAATCCTCCTCGTATACCTCGCAGAGCACGTCGTCCACGGTGCCGTAGTGGGCGTAAAACGTCTTCCTGTTGATGGCCGCCTCGCGGGAGATGGCCGTAACGGTGATAAGGGAATAGTCCGTTTCCTGCGCAAGCTTTTTCAGGGCTTGGCGAATGGCGCGCTTTGTCTTCATCACACGCAGATCGCTGTCTTCCAAGATGGGAGCTCCTTTCGCTTGTGGATAAGGTAACAATTTCTGCAGGTTTGTTGCTAAGGCAACAGATGTGCGAATGTTGCGCTTGTTCCCCCCTTGTCTTTGTGTGAAGATGAAATAGTTATACACCAAAATGATGTCTATGACACGCTTTGTTACTTTATTCGCTTGTAAGAGGCGCTGCTCTTAAGGGAGATGACATGATGAAGAAGCAAATAGCGGACTTTGGGGTGCATCAGGCATTGAGAATGCTCCATTCTGATCCTGACAAGGCAATAGAGAAAATACTGGGAGCTTTCGATTTGATCTCTCGTGGGGCCATGCCTTCGCAGCGAAGGGCGCCGCATGAGCGACTGGGAACCCCTGACACCAATTATCGTCAGCTGACGGCGAATCTGCTCGAGCGTGTCGACAAAGGAGTTCTTGACAAGATTATCGAAAACTTCGCGCTGAATGCATCGCTGGTTGGCTGGCAGAGGCAGGAAGCGGCGCGCAAGGAATACGGATGCAACGTGCCGTGGGCCATTCTTCTTGACCCCACCAGCGCCTGCAACTTGCACTGCGTTGGCTGCTGGGTGGCCGATTACGGCAATAAGCTCAATCTGTCCTTCGATGATATCGATAGGATTATTTGCCAGGGCAAAGAGCTGGGCGTGTACATGTACATCTACACCGGAGGAGAGCCTCTGGTGCGCAAGAAGGACATCATCGCCCTTTGCGAGAAGCACGACGACTGCATCTTTCTTTGCTTCACTAACGCCACCCTGATCGATCAGGAGTTTTGCGATAACCTGCTTCGCGTGAAAAACTTCATTCCGGCTATCAGCCTTGAAGGAAACCGGGAAACCACCGACGCGCGTCGCGGGACGGGAACCTATGACAAGATTATCGCCGGCATGGGCCTGCTTCAGCAAAACAAGCTGCCCTTCGGCATCTCCTGCTGCTATACCCGGGACAACTTCGAGGCCGTTTCCGATGACTCGTACATCGACTGGCTCATTGAGCTGGGAGCGTTTTTCATTTGGTATTTCCACTACATGCCTGTCGGATCCGATGCCAACGAACAGCTCCTGTGCACGCCTGAGCAGCGCGTGGTGATGTACCACACCATTCGAAGGTGGCGCGAAACCAAGCCCATCTTCCCCATGGACTTCCAAAACGACGGGCAATATGTGCAAGGTTGCATTGCGGGCGGACGCCGCTACTTGCACATCAACGCAAACGGCGATGCCGATCCGTGCGTGTTCGTGCACTTCAGCGATTCGAACATTCACGAGAAAACGTTGCTGGAATGCTTGCAAGCCCCGCTTTTCATGGCATATCACGACGGGCAGCCCTTCAACGAGAATCATTTGCGTCCGTGCCCTATGCTGGAAAACCCCAGCGAGCTGCGTCATATAATAGAGAAGACCGGCGCGAAGTCATCCAACTTGGAGGGGGACGAGACGGCAGAGCGGCTTTGCTCACGCTGTGACAAGTACGCTGCTGAGTGGCGTCCCGTTGCTGATAGGCTCTGGGCGCTGAACCACCGCTGCTCTGATTTCTCGCGCTAGTGCGTCAAGGGGTGCAATGAGGGCAAGGCGCCATTCAGCGGGCGGGCTCTTCCGATGCCATCTTCTGGAGCCACGCGCAGGCGTGGATGCGGTGAGTTCTATGAGCGAGCGAGGTGCTCCTCTTAGCTGTGCTTACTCTAAGCGCACGCAGGTGGCGACCATGCGGGCGATGAGGGTTTCTTTATCATCGGTGACGTCCACGGTATAGAAACCCACCTTGCGTCCCGATCGGTCCGCGTTGCAGGTGGCAATCAGCTTGCTTTCTTTTGTTGAGGCTATGTACTCAATGGTATTGCTGATGCCAACGGTGCGTGGTTCACCGATATTGCAGGCAACGCCTAAGGCGAAATCAGCCAGTGTAAAGATAGCCCCTCCCATGACAGAACCAAAACCGTTGCGATGTCTGTCGGTGATATCGAATTCGCAGACCGCATGGCCTCTTTCGGCTTTGACAACACGGCAGTGACACGCCTCGCTTGAGAAGCGGTCGTGGGCGAACGCTTCCTGAACTTCTTCGAGGGTTGGGGTAGCGCTCAGCTCAGAAATCAGCATGATTGCTTGCCTCCGAAAACGCTTTCCAGGGTATAGTCAAGGCGGGCAAGCACATCAGCGCGCTCCATGAGCTCAATGCACTCAAAGAGGGGAGGAGACACCTGCGTACCGGTGACGGCAACACGGATGGGTTGGAAAATGAACTTATTTTTCAGTTCAAGCTTTTGCGCCAGGCTTGCGACGGCATTTTGGAGGGGGTCGCATTCCCAGGGGATGCTCTCATCGGAGAGGATTGCGCGCACTTCACGGAGCACCTCTTCGGCACGGCAACCTTCCTTGAGCAGGTTTTTCTCGACGGATTTTTGGTCGAGGGTCACGCGGGGCCCGTCGAACATGAAGGCAATCTTTTCAGGTGTTTCGGTCAAGTGCTTCAAGCGTTCAGCCAAAAGGGGATAGAGCTTCTCGAACCACGCATGCTTTGCAACGATATCCTCGGCACTGCACAGACCAGCAGCTACGATGAAGGGGGCGGTGAGGTCGACCCAGGTGGCGGCATCCATGTTCTTGATGTATTCGCCGTTCATCCAGTCAAGCTTGGTTTCATCGAAGATGGCGTCCTTTTTGGTGACACGATCCAAGCTGAAGCGCTCACACAGGATCTCACGAGGGATGAGTGTGGTTTCGCCATCGAGTGACCAGCCGAGAAGCGCCAAGAAGTTCACCAGGGTATCGGGCAGATAGCCCCGGTCGCGGTACTCAGATGCGCAAAGGTGGGTACCGGCTTTCCTAAGGCCTCATAGATGAGAATCTGCTTGGGGGTATTGCTCAGATGGTCGTCGCCGCGGATGACGTGGCTTATGCACATATTGGCATCATCGCACACGCAGGCAAAATTGTAAGTAGGGGACCCATCGGTACGGACCAGGATCAAATCATCCACGAAGCTGGCGGGAAAGCTCATGGGCCCATACACCGCATCGTCAAATTCGATCGGGCCATGGTTTTCAGGTACGGTAAGGCGCCATACGTGGGGTTGTCCTGCAGCGATACGCGCCGCCGCTTCCTGGGGATCAAGATTCCGACAGGTACGATCATAGCCGCCGTAGCCACCGTGTGCAGCTTCAGCGGCTGCGCGTTTGGCATCAAGCTCTTCTTTGGTGCAGAAGCACGGGTATACGGCACCAGAGGTTTTCAGCTGCTCAAGAGCTGCTGCGTAGGTGTCCCTGCGCTCCATCTGAGTGTAGGGACCATATGCACCACCCACTTCGGGACCTTCGTCCCAATCCAAGCCGAGCCAGCGTAGAGCCCGCAGGATAACCTGGGTGTTTTCTTCGGTAGAGCGCTCGGGATCGGTATCTTCGATACGCAGAATAAAAGTGCCGCCCTGAGCGCGCGCAAACGCCCAATTATCGATGGCGGTACGCGCGCCGCCGATGTGAAGACGACCGGTAGGTGAAGGTGCAAAACGCACGCGCACATCATGAGCAGTATCAGTCATTGTGTATTCCTTATCTATTGAAGCGAGCAGGGCTGGTGGCCCTCTTTGTATGGGGGTGTCGACACAGGTAGCGTCCTGCGCAAAGAGACAGTATAGAGAGAAGAAGGCTTGTTGCGAACCAAAGAATGCCCATTCCCATCCAAAAACCTTCAGGCAGGCTGCAGATGAGCAAGCTGCGATACCAGAAAGTCCAGGTGCCGTCGGCAAAAAAGAGCGTGTGGAAGAAGGAGAAGAAAGCCGCAAAGTCCCTGATTGCCGCAGCGGCGAAGAGCAAAAACAAGGCAATGACCAGGCCGCCTGTGAGACAGAGAACCACTCCTAAAGCGCGACGGCCAATGCGGATTCGCACGTGGGCAGCTGCAGCGACGGCAAGAAGCGCAACGATGCAAAGGGGAAGACGTACCGCCAGCATGATTGCATAGCAGTCGTCGAGGTGAGAAAGGGCGGCACTGTCCAAGCGGTAC
>CAYFWL010000006.1:0-11137 GCA_964346845.1 uncultured Eggerthellaceae bacterium
CGCCCCCCGGCTCCAGACATCTCGCTCCCATCTCCCCCGCTTCCCGGCGCTTTCCCCACATCCTTCTCCCTGCCCTTTTATAGGTAGCCGTTTGCGCTGGCCCAGTTCACGCCCTTTTGGCATTGCAGGTTGGAGAGGGGGCAGGCCTTACGGCATACCGGGCAAATGATTGAGGCGGTATCGACGGCTGTGGCAGATGTCTCGGCAGACGCCTCGGAGGGTGCCGCAGTGGACTCAGGCGTTTCGGATGTTTCCGATGTCGCGTACTCTTCGGATGTGACAGGCACTTCAGATGCCGATGCCTCCCTGCTTCGGCTTTGAACGGGCTTCGAGGATTCTTGAACGGGGGTATCGTTCACCTCGAACTCGGTATTTTCTCGGGTAACCGTATCGCTGGTTCCCAGCGCGGCTTGAGCGAGTTGAGGGGCGTCGAGCAGCGCTGAACTAGCCACCGTGAAAAGACCTACGCCAAGAGCCAGGGATCCTTTAAGGAATTCGCGGCGCGATTGCATGGTGGCAGCGCGGGGAAGGCGAGCGGGGGTGGCGGAGGGTTTCCGCAGCTTTTTAGGCTTCATCACGCCCGCCAGGTATTTTACATGTTGCAGCAGATGGGCGGCAATAACAGCCAGGCATGCGTAGGATACGGTGGTGTGCACAAAGGAGAGCGTGAGGCCACCCGGTCCAAAGAAGAGCTCCTTAGCGATGAGAACGCCGCTGATGACGGTGGCGGCCATGAGCACTAACAAGATCGCATCCAAGGTCAGCTGGAGACGCGGCTTTCCCGACTTTTTAGCAGAGGAGCAGCGACGTGCCAGGTTCTGGGTGCTTTTTGCGTTGAGCGCTACGTGAACGATGCAGACAACGCCCACGGCAATACCTGCAATTTCGTGATACAGCGGATTGGCACCATAAAAGAACATGAGCTGCACGTATAGCACCAGCATGATGGCGTCCACAAAAATCTTCAAAGCGACGGTCTTGTTCATGATTCCCTCTCTTTCGGTCTGATGAGACAAAGATAGGGAAGGAGCCTGAAAGAACACTGAACCGTGGGGCAGATTTTCAGCGCACTTTCAGCAAGCCGAAGCCTCCCTGGGCTTCTTGGCTATGCCTGCAGACAAGCGTCAATGAAGTGGGAAATAATGCCGCGCAGCTCGTCGATGCCCGTGCCTTTTTCGGAGGAAACCGCCAAAAGAGGCGTCTCGCTCTCCAGCTTGAGCTGTTTGCGCAGGGCGGCGGTCTGCTTGATGCACTGCTGTTTGGAGAGTTTATCGGCCTTGGTGAGAACCACCATGAAGGGCAGGCCGCTTTCCTTCAGGAATTCAACCATATTCACGTCAAGGGCTGATGCCTCATGGCGAATGTCGATCAAAGATACCACCAAGGCAAAGACGCGCTCCTGATTAAAATAGCCCTCGATGAGCTCGCCCCAGCGATGCTTTTCCGACTTGGAAACCTTGGCATAGCCGTATCCTGGCAGATCCACGAAATCAAAGCCATCCACATCGTAGAAATTGATAGTGGCCGTCTTGCCGGGGGTGGAGGATACCTTGGCAAGGTTTTTGCGGTACATCAGCTTGTTGAGCAGGGATGATTTTCCCACGTTTGATCGACCCGCAAAGGAAACTTCGGGTAGGGTGGAAGCGGGCAGCTGAGAGGACGTGCCATAGGCCGCCTTGAATTTCACACGGTGGTAGTTCATGATGCCGTCCTTTGCGAAGTTGGTGTTCGATTGCCCCTATTGCTGACGTTCGATTGTCCCTATTGTCACATATTTCGCCGAACTACGTGGGCATTCTATAGGAAACCGAGCATAAGAAGCATATAATATGCCCTTACGTTTGCTATCTTTGGATGGCAAAATCAAAAAAGCAAAAGAAAAAAGGAAAAAATGCATGAAGGACTATAATCCTCACGAGCTTGAGCTGCGTTGGCAAAAAGCCTGGGCTGACGCGCAGATTGACAAGGTGAGGGACGACGCCGAAAAGCCCAAGAAGTACGTACTCGAGATGTTCCCCTATCCCAGTGGAGATATTCACATGGGGCATGTGCGCAATTACACCATCGGTGACGTTATTGCGCGTTACTCCAAGATGCAGGGGTATGATGTGTTGCACCCCATGGGCTGGGATGCCTTCGGCTTACCGGCGGAAAACGCTGCAATCAAACATAAGAGCCATCCCGCCACCTGGACCTATGCCAATATCGATACCCAGAAAGCCAGTTTCAAGCGCATGGGTTTTTCCTACGATTGGGATCGAAGCGTTGTGGCATGCGATCCGGAGTACTATCGCTGGGGCCAGTACATCTTCCTGAAGTTTTGGGAAAAGGGGCTGGTGGAGCGCCGCAATTCTCCCGTGAACTGGTGTCCGAGCTGCCACACGGTTTTGGCCAACGAGCAGGTTATTGAAGGCAAGTGCTGGAGATGCGACTCCGAGGTGGAGAAACGCCCCTTGACTCAGTGGTACTTCAAGATCACCGATTATGCTCAGGAACTTTTGGATGACCTGGATCAGCTTACGGGCTGGCCCGAACGCGTCAAACAGCAGCAGGCCAACTGGATCGGTCGCTCTGAGGGCGCTGAGGTTACTTTTACGCTCTGCGATGCTCAGGGCACGGTTCCCGCCGAGCCCACTGAAGATGAGCTGCTGACGGTATTCACCACGCGCGCCGATACGCTTTTCGGCTGCAGCTTTTTCCTCTTAGCTCCCGAGTCTACTCTCTTGAAAGACCTGGTGGCAGGTACTCCCTATGAGGCCGAGGTGCTGAAGGTCGTCGAAGACGCCAAAAAGATCACGGCTATTGAGCGTGCCCAGGGCAACAAAGAAAAGCATGGCGCCTTTACCGGGCGGTATGGGGGGAATCCTATTGACGGGGAGAAGGTTCCCGCGTGGGTTGCCGACTATATCGTGGCCGATGATGGCACGGGTGCTGTCATGGCTGTCCCCTGCGGCGATCAGCGTGACTTCGAGTTTGCCAAGAAATACGACCTGCCTATCATTCCCATTATTTTGGAAGATGGCGACCCGCTGTTTGCCCAGCTTGATGGCGTGCAAGAGCGCGTGGTAACCACGGTTGATTGGGATGCCGCCATGGCCGCTGAAGGCGTGCTTGTGCAGTCGGGTCGTTTTACCGGCCTGCGTGGCGGCAAGCATTCTGAGGCGGAAGAAGCTGTTGTCGCCGAGCTGGAGGCTCGGAGCTGCGGTCGTCGCAAGGTGGAGTTCCGGCTGCGCGACTGGCTCATCAGTCGCCAGCGGTACTGGGGCAACCCCATTCCCGCCATCCACTGCGAGGACTGCGGTGTGGTTCCCGTGCCCGTTGAGGACCTGCCGGTCCGTCTGCCTGAGGGCATCAACCTGGCTGCCGGCGAGACTCTGGCGAGCTGTGAGGAATTCATCACGTGCACCTGCCCTCAATGCGGAAAGCCGGCGCGCCGTGAAACCGACACGATGGACACGTTCACCTGCTCCAGCTGGTATTACATGCGCTATACCGATCCCCACAACACCGAGGCTCCTTTCGCGAGCGACAAGGTGAACCGCTGGATGCCCGTTGACCAGTACATCGGTGGCATCGAGCACGCAATCCTCCACTTGCTCTACAGCCGCTTCTTCACTAAAGTCTTGCGCGATCTGGGTATGCTTGATTTTGATGAGCCTTTCACCAACCTGCTTTGCCAGGGCATGGTGCTCGATGGCAAAGGTGAGGTCATGTCCAAGTCAAAGGGCAACGTGGTTTCCCCTGAAGACATGATTGTTGAATATGGCGCCGATGCTTGTCGCGCCTATATCCTGTTCATGGCTCCGCCCGATAAAGAGCTGTTGTGGAACGAGGATGGCCTGGCGGGTGTGTATAAATTCCTGAATCGCGCGTGGCGTATCGTGAACGATTTAGCGGGCGTGGCGGGCGAAGCTACCCTGTTCCAAAAGGCTGGAGGCGAGCAGAAGGCTTCTGAGCTGGCCAAGACATTGCGCCGTGAGCGTCATCGCGTGGTCGGTAAGGTGAGCGAAGACTTCGACCGCAACAACTTCAACACCGCCATGAGCGCCGTTATGGAGCTCTGCAATGCGGCCGGCGACTACCTGCGCAGCATTGATGCTGAGACCCGTAAGGCAAGTGAGCAGCTGAGCGCCCTCGATGCCGATGTGGCTTCTACCATTGTTAAGTTGCTGGCGCCTATCGTTCCCCACTGGGCCGAAGAGCTCTACTCCGCCGTTCTCGGTAACAGCGAAAGCGTCCATCTGAGCGCGTGGCCGAGCTGGGATCCTGAGCAGGCAAAGGCCGATGAGGTTGAGCTTGCCATCCAGGTTTCCGGGAAGGTTCGTGCCAAGATCGTGGTTGCCTCTGATGCTCCTGAGGACGAAGTGAAAAAACAGGCTCTTGCCGCAGTTGCCGCGTACACTGCGGGCAAAGATATCGTGAAAGTTATCGTGGTGCAGGGCCGCTTGGTCAACGTTGTTGCCAAGTAGCCTGCGAAAGATGGAGGGACCCACGAGCCTTTCACGTGTTTGGATGCTTGTGGTTTGAGTAGTTGAGTCTGAGTGTTAAGGAGGGGGGAGCTTTAAAGCTGTCCCTTCTGGCGTAAAAGAAAGAAGGTTGCAATGAGTTCTGGCGAACAACGCTCCACCTGGTCGAACAAGACCGCATTTATCCTTGCCGCTGCTGCCTCTGCCGTTGGCCTGGGCAATATGTGGCGCTTCCCCTATCTGGCCGCAAAGTTCGGCGGCGGCATGTTTATTTTTACCTATTTTGTTTTGGCGTTTACTCTGGGTATCTCTCTTTTGCTGCTCGAGATCACCCTCGGTCGCAAGACTCGTCTTTCCGCCATCGGCGCTTTTAACGTATACGGTAAGAAATACACGTTTATCGGGGTCTTGACTGCGTTTGTTCCCTTCATCATCACGCCGTACTACTGCATCATCGGCGGCTGGGTCATCAAATACATGATGTCCTTTGCATCGGTCGATGTGGCTACTTTGGCTGATGGCGGCAACTTTTTTGTGAGCTTCCTGTATGGTCCCACCGAGAGCTACGCTTGGATGTTGGTGTTTATGGCTCTGGTATTCCTGATTGTCGCCCTCGGTGTTAAAAAGGGCATCGAGAAGGCAAACCTGGTTATGATGCCGGCGTTGCTGATTATGGCGGTGGGCATCGCGGTGTATGTTGGCATGCAGCCGGGTGCCATCGAGGGTATCAAGTATTATCTGGTACCTGATTTCAGCCAGTTTTCTGCTGATTTGCTGCTGAATGCCATGGGGCAGATGTTCTACAGCCTCTCTTTGGCCATGGGTATCATGATCACCTACGGTTCCTATGTGCAGAAAAAGGAGAACCTCACTTCTTCGGTGACCCGTATCGCCGGTTTTGACCTCCTGGTTTCCCTGATTGCTGGTTTTATGATCGTGCCCGCCGCCTTCGTGGTTACCGGTGGTGCTCCGACTTCTGCGGGCCCGTCTTTGATGTTCATCACGCTTCCCCAGGTTTTCGCTGGCATGGGTGATGCTGCGGTAATCTTGGGCTTCGTGTTCTTCTTGCTGGTTACGTTTGCTGCGCTGACCAGCGCGATCTCTTTGACCGAGACCTGCGTTTCCATCGTTTCCGACGGCCTGAAATGGTCGCGCCGCAAAGCGCTCATCGCCTGCATCGTGTGGGTTGTTCTTGTTGGCTGCTTTGTGAACGCCGGCTACAACGGTTTGGCTGAGCTGCGCATCTTTGGCATGGAGATTTTGGACTTCTTCGACTTTGTTTCCAACTCGGTTCTTATGCCTATCGCTGCGTTCCTGACCTGCGTGTTTGTTGGTTGGCTTATTACTCCCAAAGACCTTATTGAGGAAATCAAGCAGAATTCGCCCTTCAAAGCCGAAAAAGTTTGGGTTGTAATGATCAAGTTTGTCGCGCCTATCTTGGTTCTTGTTATTCTGGCTTGGAATATCATCGGCGTTTTGGGCTAAGCAGTTTTTCCGGAGACGTTTTCTCCGTAGACTCCTAAAGGCTGTTCGTTGTATAGGCGAGCAGCCTTTCTTTTGGCCTTCGCCTTTGATTTTCCGTCTTTTTCCTGAGGTGCCGCCAAAGGGGGTCGCCCGGGCCTTGAGCTACGCTTCGAGCGTGCGCGCCGTGCGGGTCATGGATTATGGGGTACAATGGAGCCCGCAAAATAAGCAGCGCTTGAGCTCTTAACATCGGCAACGCTTCGCATTGAGGCGCACGAAAAGCTATGAAAAGATAAGGATGTGCTATGTCGCTCTCGATTGGTATTGTTGGCTTACCCAATGTAGGTAAATCAACCCTGTTTACAGCCCTCACGAATAAGCAGGGGCTTGCTGCCAACTACCCCTTTGCCACGATTGAGCCCAATGTGGGCA
This sequence comes from uncultured Eggerthellaceae bacterium, assembly GCA_964346845.1. Classification (GTDB taxonomy): domain Bacteria; phylum Actinomycetota; class Coriobacteriia; order Coriobacteriales; family Eggerthellaceae; genus CAKUOV01. The sequence goes on from CAYFWL010000006.1 coordinate 6,363, forward strand.
TCGTCCCCGTTCCTGATGATCGGCTGAAGGAGCTCGAAAAGATCGATCACCCTGCGCGTTTGGTGCCTGCTACGGTGGAGTTTGTGGATATTGCGGGTCTTGTGGCCGGCGCGAGCCAGGGCGAAGGCCTGGGCAACCAGTTCTTGGCAAACATTCGCGATACCGATGCCATCTGCGAAGTGGTTCGCTTCTTCGGCAATCCCAATGTGGTGCATGTGGCTGGTCGTGTGGACCCACAAAGCGATGTGGAAACTATCAAGATGGAGCTCATTCTCGCCGACGTGGCTACCTGCGAAAAAGCCATTCCCCGTTTGGAAAAGGAAGCGAAACGCGACAAGAAGGGTATCGCAAAACTGGAGGCATGCAAGAAGGTGCTGGCGGGTTTGTACGACGGTCATCGGGCACGTACGCTGGATCTGAGTGAAGATGAGATTGATGCCATCTACGAGCTGCATCTGCTGACTATGAAACCCATGCTCTACATCGCCAATATTGATGAAGACCAGATAGATGCTGAACTGCCCGAAATCGATGGCTGTCTTCCTGTTCCTATTTGCGCTCAGGTGGAGGCTGATTTGGCCGAGCTCAACGAAATGGACCCCAAAGAAGCCGCTGAGTTCCTCGCTGATATGGGCCTTCAGGAGAGCGGTCTTGCCCGTCTGGTACGTGAGGCCTATAGGCTTTTGGGGCTGCATTCGTATTTCACGAGCGGCGAAACTGAGAGTCGTGCTTGGACGATTCCTCTTGGCGCTAAGGCTCCGCAGGCTGCGGGTGTCATTCATTCCGATTTCGAGCGCGGCTTCATCAAGGCCGAAACCGCCTCGTATGAAGACTACGTTGCCTTTGGCGGCGAGGCGGGGTGTCGTGCTGCGGGCAAGCTGCGTCAAGAGGGCAAGGACTACGTGGTGCAGGACGGCGACGTTATGCACTTCAAGTTCAACGTGTAGATGAGCGGCTTATTTGCTGCCCATTCGTGACGCCCAGAGTATTCGGCTCACAGCAGCCGTGTGGATAATGCCGTTGCCTTTATTTCCTGTGTATACCTGCTTATCCGACGTGTCGAAGGTTGCCCCATGCCTCATATTCTTGGGTGTCGCTTCCTTTATGTGCTGCTCTCTTTTCGAAAGAAGGTATTCTTTATGGATTTCGAGAAGCTGTTTCCGATAGGGGTGGAGTCCCTGGAGGAATTCTTTGCGCGCACACCGCGCCTTGCCCTGGGTTTTTCGGGTGGTGCGGACTCATCGTGCCTGTTAGCGGCGGCTGCGCATGCCGGTTGCCAGGTGAAAGCCTATATGGTGAAGACCGCCTTCCAACCTGATTTCGATGTGAAAGATGCCCAGGAAGTGGCAGCCGAGTGGGGTGTTCCTTTGGAGATCATCTACGCCGATGTGCTCTCTCAACCGCAGATCGCGGCGAATCCTCCCGATCGCTGCTATCACTGCAAGGGTTTCATTTTTGGAACTATCTTGGAGCACGCTCACGCTGATGGGTTCAACGTGCTCTGCGATGGCACGAACGCCACCGACAACCCTCAGCGTCGCCCCGGTTTTCGCGCTTTGGCGGAGCTCGGTGTTGTGTCGCCTCTGCGCCGTGCGGGTCTTACCAAAGACGAGGTGCGCGTCGTGGGCCGTTCCCTGGGCGTCTCTCTTGCAGACAAGCCGAGTTTTTCCTGCTATGCCGTGCATGCGCCCGAAGCGCAGCTCCTGACAGAGGAAGTGCTGCGTCAGGCCGCCGACCGCCTTGTTGCAGAAGGAGTCCTCTCATCATAGAAGGATATACGTGACGAACCGCTCAAAAAAGCAACGCTCAGCCTGTCTTCCTTTGTGGGAACTGGCCTCTTTTCAGTGTCATTTTTGGAGCATGCGCCGTTGTGCACGGTGCCCGACGTTTCCTACAATGAGGCCGCTGAGTACGGTTACAAATACCCTAGTTGTGAGGAGTGGGTATGGCGATTCCTTTCGATGAAAAAGAACTCGAGGTCCAGGGTAGGGCGGCTGCTATTCCGGGTAAGTTTCCCGAGGTTGCTGTGTTCAAGCAGCCCGTATCGAGCCGTGAAAACGGAAGACGCACCTTTGAAAAGAAGCCTGAGTGGCTTATGTGCTGGCATGATTACCAGATGTTCAACCCGCGCATCTTTGTCGATAACGTGTGTCGTGGTCTGGTTGATGAGCACAAAAAGATGGATCCCCAGGAATACGGCGGCACCGATATGTTTGGCCTACCTTGGGAGTATCACGCCTCTTCTATGGGTTCGATGATCCCTAATGGTTATACGGTGTTCGACGATGCCAATGACTGGCGCGACTACGTGAAGTTCCCCAATCTGGATGAATGGGATTGGGCGGGAAGTGCTGCCGAGAATAACGATACCTATCTGTCGAACGGTCGCTTCAGCCTGGCCAATATTACGACGGGTTGGTTCGAGCGCCTGATTTCCTTCATGGGCTTTGAAGATGCCGCCGTTGCGATGGTCGACGAAGATCAGGAAGAAGCGGTCGCTGAGTTCTTCCTGGCGTTATCTGATTTCTACTGCGATTTGGTCGACCGCTTCCATGCCACCTCTCCCACGCTGGATGGCTCTTATACCCATGATGACTGGGGAACCTCTCTGGCTCCTATGTTCAGCTTCGACGCTGCGCATGATTTGCTCGTGCCCGCAATGCGCAAACTCACCGACCACATTCATGAGCTGGGTATGTTTGCCGAGCTGCATAGCTGTGGCAACCATGGTGCGGTGCAGATGCCCAACATCGTGGACGCTGGTTGGGATGCTTGGGCGCCCCAGCTGATGAACGACATCGAGAATCTGTTTGAGAAGTATGGTGACAAGGTTATTCTGTCTCCTGCTCTTCCCGATTTGACCGATGCTGATGAAGATAAGCAGCGTGAGTTGGCGCGCGAATACGTGCAGAAGTTCTGCACCACGCCCGGCAAGGCCATCAAATTGCAGATCAGCGATGAGCCGAAGCTAGCCAACGATGCCTTCTGGGAGGAACTCTACAAGGAGTCCCGCAAGGCTTATGCCGCTTGGTAAGATGCCTTGGTGCAGGTACGGCTCGTGGTTAAGCGGAGTGGCTGAAAAAGGAGTACCAGAGAACTTCTTGACAAGCTGTACGAAACGAGTAGAATGTAACGGCTGCGAAAACGCAGCACAGGAAACTGTTCCGCTGCCAAAGACAGCTGGTACCGAAAGGTTTAATCGCACATGCGGCCTGCCGAGGTGGTCATGACGTGCGAATTGTGCGAACTTCACGACCCCTGCTGTCTTTATGACCGCAGGGGTCGTTGTATGCGATCCCTCTTGCGCGGAACGTAGAGGCGTAAAGAAGGAGGTGTACTCAATGCCAAATGCACAAAACATTGCCGCTCTCGAACAACTGAAGCTTGATTTGCAGGACACGACTGCCATCTGGGCTGTTTCTTACAACGGTCTGGTGGTAAAGGATGCCGAAACGCTTCGTCGCAGCGTCCGTGAAGCGGGTGCTTTCATGAAGGTATGCAAGAATACCCTGATGAGGCGCGCTCTTGCCGACCTTGATCTGGCAAACATGGATGTAATTCTCGAGGGTCCGTCTGCTTTTATCTTCACCAGCGGCGATCCCGTTGCTGCTGTCAAGGCAGTTAAGGATTTCGCCAAGACCAACGAAGCTGTTGTTCTTAAGGGTGGCGTGATGGACGGCATGTTCCAGGACGCCGCAGCTGCAGAAGCTATTGCTTCTCTGCCGTCCAAGGATCAGTTGCTCGGTCAGATTGCTTGCTCTCTTACCGGCGTTGCTTCTCAGCTGGCTATCGCTATCGGAGAAATGTCCGAAAAAGAAGCCGCGTAGAACCCGCTGCCGTATGCAGCAACGTAAAGCCCACCACAAGGTGGCAAAGAATAGCTTAATGAACGTCGCTTAAGATGAGCGACTCCTGAAAGGAAAACGAAAATGGCTCTCACTAATGAAGAGATTATTGAGGCTCTGAAGGAGAAGACCCTTCTGGAGCTGGCCGAGCTTCGCGATCAGATCTGCGAGACCTTCGGCGTTACTGCTACTGCTGCTGTTGCTGTTGCCGCAGGTGACGGTGCCGGTGCTGCTGTCGCTGAAGAGAAGAGCGAGTTTGATGTCGTGCTCGAAGGCTTCGGTGACAACAAGATCCCTGTTATCAAGATCGTTCGCGAGCTGACTGGTCTGGGCTTGAAGGACGCTAAGGAACTGGTTGAGGGTACCCCCAAGGCCATCCTGGAGGCTCAGCCCAAGGATAAGGCAGAAGAGGCTAAGGCCAAGCTGGAAGAGGCCGGTGCCGCTGTTTCCCTGAAGTAAGATTTTTCCTACTGAGGCTTTTCGAGAACCGCTCCTTCGGGGGCGGTTCTTTCTCTGGGCAGGACATTGTCGAAAGAGACAATGTCCTGCCCAGAGCGTCTTTATGCGGTGACTGGGTGTGCTTTATGCACACGGTGGGTGTTCGACGCTTTTTGTGACCCATAATCCGTTTTTTTCGCGGGGGTCTATACGATTTTTTCAAGAAGGGCCAAGAGCAAACGTGATGAACGCGTGAAAAAGCCCCTCCGAATTCGGAGGGGCTTGAGAAGCATATCGAAATACTGGTGCGAGAGGGCTATTGTGCTTCTTTGACGGAAACACCTACCGTCTTTTTGAGCACGAAAAGCGCGGCAATGACCAGAACCACACCAAGAGCCAGGCAGATCAGAGGGTTCTGCACAAAGCCCGCAACCACGAAGCAGACAAAAGAAATCACGCCGACGGTGACAACGTAGGGCAACTGGGTGGATA
>CAYFWL010000006.1:11176-29844 GCA_964346845.1 uncultured Eggerthellaceae bacterium
TGGCCATAACCGTGGTATCGGAGATGGGGGAGCAGTGGTCACCCGCAACGGCGCCCGCCAGGCAAGCGGAAATACCGATGGTGAGCAGGGTGGGCTCGGTGGTGAAAATAGGCAATACGATGGGGATCAAAATGCCGAAAGTGCCCCAGCTGGTGCCCGTAGCGAAAGCCAGGCCCCAGGCAACGAGGAAGATGATGGCGGGCAGCATGGCAAAGAGCCCCGCAGCAGCGCCCTCCATCAGGCCCGCAACAAAGACGCTCGCACCCAGCGCGCCCGTCATGCTCTTCAGGGCAACGGCGAAGGTCAGAATCAAAATAGCGGGAACCATGGCCTCAAAACCCTTGGTCATGCAGCTCATGGCATCCTTGAAAGACATGATGCGACGGCAGAGCAAGAAGATGATGGAGAAGACCACAGCAATAAGAGAACCCCACGGCAGGCCCACAAAAGCATCGGTATCGCCAAAGGCGCCGATGATATCACCCTGATTGGCGGATTCAGGATCCCAGAAGCCTCCCACAAACAGCAAGCCGCAGATGCACATGACAATAAGGAAGATGATTGGAACAAGCATGTCCCACAAGGTGGCTTTAGAGTTGTCGATAGGCGTGTCGTTACCCAATGAACCCAGCTCGCCATCGGTGTAGGCGGCCAGTTCGGCCTTGGCCATCGGGCCGTAATCAAAGCCCATAACGGTGATGACGATTACAAAAATGATGGTCAGCAGGGAATAGAAATTGAAGGGGATAGCGCTGATGAAGAGGCTGATGCCATCGACATTGGGCAGGCTCTGCGCAACGCCAGAAACGGCGGCTGCCCACGAAGAGACCGGTGCAATCATGCAGATGGGGGCAGCGGTAGCGTCAATCAGATAAGCCAGCTTGGCGCGCGAGATCTTCTGCTCATCGGTTACGGGACGCATAACGGAACCAACCGTGAGACAGTTGAAGTAGTCATCGATGAAGATGAGCACGCCAAGCACGAAGGTGGCAATACCAGCGCCCCTACGAGATTTCACGTTGCGGGCTGCCCACTTGCCAAAGGCAGAAGCGGCACCGGTGGTGTTCACCAGGGCAACCATGATACCCAGCATCACCAAGAAGATGAAGATGCCGGCGTTGTCGGCTACGGCGGGAATAAGACCGGTGGCAGCGGCCTCATCGCCTTCCCCAAAGCTGCCGCTCACGATGGCGGTAACCGTGCCAACGGGATCAAAGTTGGTTAAGAGCAAAGCGCCAACCAAAATACCGATGAATAGAGAGCTAAACGTCTCTTTGGTGATTAGGGCTAAGACAATAGCCACAAGAGGGGGCACCAAGGCCCAAAATGTATTGATGAACACCGCTTCCCCTTTCCTTTTGTGAGAGCCGCATTCATCATGGCCCGCAAGAAGGACGGTGTTCAGGCGCCTTTGCGCAACCATGACAGCTCTCCGCCTATCTGCGACAGTGAACAGGGTATTCCCCTGAACCCCAGGGCCGACGCATGGGAGTGCATGCGGTCCTTCGGCGAGCGCCCCTTTTTCTTCCGGCTTTTCCCAAGCGTGAGGGGAAGGTACTTATGGCATCCGCGCCTCTGTCATGTTTCTTGTTGGCCATTATAGGCGCAGAGGCGAACATCGCGCAATGAAGGGTTTTTCGATCTTTTGCGAAGGGGGGCTTAATCGGGCGAAATGGTATAATCCTACGGAATCATTTTTGCAATTCCGAGGGAAAGAGGCCCCATGGATGTCACGGTTTACGTTATGCGGGAAGAGGGCAAGAAAGAGGTCGTGGTCCCCGAGGGGGCGACGGTTCTTGCTGCTATTCGCGAAGGCGATGAACACTTGGATGCTCCCTGCGGCGGCAAGGGTGTGTGCAAAAAATGCCGCGTTTTGGTAAGCCGTAAGGGCGTGGTTGATTACGAATTGGCCTGCCAGAGCCTGGTTGAAGAGGGCTTGGAAGTGGTGCTGGAATCGCCCAAGAACATGGTTGTGAGCGTTGAAGGTGCCTTTGACGCGTGGCCGCGGGAAGAGGGCGATAAAGAAGAGGGCCTGGGTATCGCTGTTGATATCGGAACCACCACCGTTGCTTTGCGCCTGCTTGACCTGAAGACGGGTGCGGTTCTGGCAACGACGGGACGCTCTAATCCTCAGATTGCCTATGGCGCCGATGTGGTAAGCCGTATTTCTGCCTGTGTAGAGGGCAATTTGGAAGCGCAGCGCTCACTGATTTCCAGCGCTTTGGCCGCCATGGTGCAGACGGTTCTTAAAGAGGTAAAAGCAACACCCGACCAGGTGAAACGCTTTCTTATCGCCGGCAATACCACGATGGAATCCCTGGCTGCGGGCGTTGATCCCGCACCTATCGGCACGGCTCCTTATGAGGCGCTTTCTTTGTTTGGAGGACCGGAGACGTTAAACGATCCTTACTTCGAGCAGCTGCCGCGTCCTCTTTTTGCCCCCTGCTTGGCAGGTTATGTGGGCGGTGATATCACCTGCGGCATGATGGCCGTTGGTCTGCTTCAGAAGGAAAGCCCCGTTCTCCTTATCGACTTGGGAACCAATGGAGAGATGGCTTTGGGTTGCAAAACAGGGGCTGTTTCTTGTGCGACGGCTGCAGGCCCCGTTTTTGAAGGAGCCAACATTCGCTGCGGTATGCCAGCGTATCCCGGTGCAATCTCGAAGGTTTCCATCGAGGGCGAGAGCCTGAGCTATTCTAGTATCGGCGATGCTGAGCCGGTGGGCATTTGCGGTACGGGTCTTATTGACGCGGTAGCCTGCTTGGTGCGCTTGGGTGTGGTGGATGACACCGGGCGCTTTGTGGACGCGGAGGACCTGCCCGAGAGTCTCGCTGCCTGCTTAGGAGAAGATGAGGAAGGGGTTTTCTTCCGCATCGAGGGCAATGTGGTCATCTCGCAGAAGGATGTGCGCAATCTGCAGCTGGCCAAATCGGCAGTGCTCAGCGGTGTTTTGGTCATGATGGATGATTTGGGCATCAGCTGCGATGATATTACGGAGCTTTTGATAGCTGGCGGCTTCGGCGAGTACCTTGATTTGAAAAACGCCGCTGCTATCGGGCTGTTTCCCGCTTCGTTGCTCAACCGTGCGCGCAGTGTGGGCAATTCATCTTTAGAAGGTGCCACCCAGGCGGTTCTTTCTGCGGCTGCGGCGCGCGCCCTCGATCAGACAACGCAGCAGTGCGGCTACATCGAACTTTCCATCACGCCGTCTTTCAACGAATACTACGTTGACAATATGTATTTTGAAGAAGGGGAATAGGCGCGCCCTCCTTCGGCGTTTGCCCTACAGGAGAGGCAGTGCGAGAAGAGACGTGCACATCCTATGATGATGCCCTGCGGCGCGCTTGCCTCAGGGCTGCTGAGGGCGCTCGGGAGAAGGGTCGTGCGGTGCTTTTGGCGGCCAACGTTGAGCGCGTCGGGGCGGCAAAGCGCTGTCTTGCAGGTATGGGCTGCGGTTTTGGCGTAGCGGTTGAAACGTTTCCCTCGTGGCTTGAAGATCTCTGGCAGCTGTATGGATCGGGTCAGCAGCTGACTTCTCCGCTGCAGCGCCAGGTGGTGGTGCGCAGTGTTCTGGCATCGCGGCGTGAGGCGGGGGTGCTCCATGCCTTTCCCGAAGCTGATGGTATCGTGCGCCTGGTGGCGCGCTTGCTGCGGGATTGCGCACCTTTCTTTCTGGATCTGCCGGGTATGCCGGCTGCTTCGGCTACGGTGGGAGCGGCGGCTACGGCGGGTGCTTCGAATGTATCGGCTGCATCGAGTGCGCTGGATTCGCCGGGAACGTCGGATCTGCTGAGCGCGGGGGGCGGTCTGTCGAGCACGCCGAGTCTGCTGAGCCCGGGGGGCGGTTTGCCGAGCGTGGGGGGCCTGTCAGGCGAATCGGCCCCCTCGTTGAGCGCGGCTGAGGTCGAGGTGATTGCCCTGGTGCGCTCCTGCGTCGATCGGCAGCGCGCCGAGGGTCTCCTTGAACCGTCTCTGGCGTGTTTTTTGCTGGCGCAGCAGCAGGTGGTGGGCAATACCCCGGTGGTTCTCTGGGATTGTGCGCCCACAGCTGCTCAAAAGCTTCTGCTGGCATCCGCCCTGCGCGCAGATGCGTATGCTATTGAGGTATGCGAAAGCTCCCGGTCTTCTCGAAGTGAAGAGTTATCCCAAATCAGCGTAAATCTCTATCATCCCAACCACCATGATCCCATCATCGCCCAGGGTCAGGTGCGTTTCGCGTTGCCGATGGGTGCGTATGCGACCTCGGCGCTTTTGTCCCAGGAGTTGGCGAGCCTGGTGCAGAAAGGAGATGAGACCATCGCTCTTTCGTGCGCCAACCCTTATGAGATGTTCTGCCGTTTGGCTCCTGGCTTGCTGCAGCGAGGTTTGGCACTGCGCGTGAAAGGATCGCTGTCGTTTTCTCAAACGGCTTTTGGCGTGGCGTGGCTTTCCCTTGTGCGTTTTCTTCATGAGGGGAGCCATGCCACGGTTGCTCTGATCAGCGATTATATGCTGAGTCCTTTTTCGTTCATGAGTGCGGCATCCGCTCAGCGTGTTGATGCTTTTCTGCGTAAGTGGCGCGGTTTGAGCGTGAGTGAAGCACTGGAGGAGGTGAGCGAGCACACGGCTGAGGAACATCGCTTCTTTATCGAGTCCATGAGAGCGGGGCGCTATCGGGATGCCCTTGCTTACCAGAAGACGTGGATGTCCCAGCAGTTTTCCTGGTCGGAGGCGTTTCGCACCATTCAGCTCACGGCGGTTGATTTTGCGAGGGAGGCCCAGCAGCATGCTGAGGAGGCGGGGCTGTCGTGGGCATCGCTGTACGCCTTGCTCAGAGGGTCTTCCTTTACGGTTCATCTTGAAAGCGGTTCCGACGAAGCTTCTCCCCGCGTGAGCATCATGAGCCTAAGCGACCTGGGCAATCAGGCACCTGCATCGTTTGATGCGTGCGTTTTGGCTGATTTGACAGCAGATTCCTTTTCGCTTGACGAGGAGGAACAAGCTATTGATGGTCTACTGAAAAAGCTGGGCTGCTACGAGGGATCTCGCAAGGCGGCGCAGCTACGTGCGGCATTTTCGTGCAGCATCGCCGCCGCACGAAACAGTCTGCTGCTCCATCGCCCTCTGAAAGATAGCGCTGCTGACGACCTGAGGCCTTCGGCTCTTTTTGATGAGTTGGTGGATTGCTATCGCAGCGATCCCCAAAACCCTAAAGAGCTCGATGAGCTGTTGGGGGTTCCCCTTGATTTGGTGCCCTATGTTTCCTCGCGCGGTGAAGAGGACATGACAGCCAACTGCACTCCCTCAGGCGAAGCGCCCGTACCCCTGAGTGCCTATGCGGTGAGCCCTCTCTTTTCGCTCGACAAGAGCTCTCTTCAGGAAGCGCCGCTTTTACTGCCTTCGGCGCGCGAGATCCAGGAAGGGCGCACGCTTCATCTGTCGGCTTCGGCTGTTGAGACGTATTTGGAGTGCCCCTTTAAGTGGTTTACCCAGCGTCGCCTTGGTGTGGAACCGTTGGATGCGCGCCTTGATGCGCTATCGCGGGGGAACTTTGCACACGGCTTGTTGCAAGACTTCCACAACGCACTGCGGCAAGCTGGCCAGGCTCGGGTGACGCCCGACAAGAGGGAGGAAGCTCAAACGTTGCTCTCAACGCTTTTTGACGCACTCATCGAAGCGGAGAAGGCGCGTACGGATAAGGATGCGTATTTTGCGACGAACAACCGGGAAGAACGTACGATTGAGAGTTTTAGAACGACGTTGAAAAACTTCGTTTCATGGGAAGCCGCCTTTTTGCCGGCCTATCATCCCTTGGCGGGTGAACTGCATTTTGGGGGTGATGACGTGTTCATGTATGCAGGGTATCCCCTGGTGGGCAGCATTGATCGCGTTGATGTCGATGAACAAGGCAATGCGGTGGTTCTTGACTACAAGGGTTCGGTGGGTCCTCAGCATAATTTTCGTCTGAAGGATGCCGATGAGAGCACTGGCATCGTCTTACCCCAAAAGGTGCAGGTGCTGATCTATGCCCAGGTAGTACGTCGCCATCTTGCGATGAATCCGGTGGCTGCGCTCTATCTTTCCTATGGGGCTTTTCGGGGGGCTTCTCGGCGCTGTGCTGGTCTGTACGATGCTGCCAAGCTGGATCCCCAGCGGGATTTGCTGGGAATCTCTTCTTCGCGCTGTGAAACCACGGCCTTTTTTGATGTGTTGGATCGGGTGGAAGAGCTGGTGGCACAGGGTCTTCGTGCACTGGAAGCGGGCGTGATCGAACCTCGACCCAGCGATGAGGCCTGTCGTTACTGCTCGATTGCACGCACCTGTCTGCATGCCCGCACGGCCGAGGGGGGTGCTCGCTGATGGGATATACGCCCGAACAAGAGAAATGCATCTTGTGTCTCACGGGTCCGGTGGATGTTTCTGCAGGTGCTGGTTCGGGAAAAACCTTCACCTTGACCCAGCGTATCGCCCACGCACTGGCACGTCCCGAGAGTGGTGTTGATGATATCGACCAGGTGCTGGCTATCACGTTTACCAAAAAGGCGGCGGCGGAACTGAAGGGGCGCGTGCGCTCAACCTTACGCGCTCAGGGTATGTTCGATCAGGCACGCAAGGTTGACGGCGCCTGGATTTCCACGATCCATGGTATGTGCGCCCGTCTCTTGCGGGCAAGTGCCCTGGAGATTGGCTTGGATCCCGGTTTTTCCGTTCTGGAGAATGCATCGGATGTGCTCGATCAGGCGTTGGATGAGGTGCTTGAGGAAAACGGCCAAAGCAGCAGTGATGCCTACGGAGCGCTGTTTACTGCCTACGATGCGGTGCCCAAGGGTCCTTCGGGAGAATCGGTAATGGTTTTGTTGCGCAGGCTCCTGAACGAAGTTCACGCTCTGCGGTACGGCTTCGATGATCTTTGGCCCCTTGTTTCCCCTGATGATCCATCAGGTTTAGCGCGCGCTTTGATGGCGAACTATGAAGAAGCACAGGAGCTGATGCAGCAGGTCAAGGAAAGTGCTACGCAGGCAAAAAACGTGCTTGCGTGCGAAGAGGCCCTTGTCGCGCTGAATGCCCTCCTGATGTCTGAAGATGCCCTGACGGGACAGGCGCTGCGCCAAACGCTCGATTCGTGTAAGCGCCTGAACGGAGGCTGCGGCACCAAAGAGCAAAAAACCCGCATCAAGGAGCTGCAGGCGAGCTACGATGAGCTGGTGATAAGGACGCTGCTCTGCGAGAACAAGCAGGTGTTTGAGCAGCTTTTAGCTCTTGGCCGTAAGGTGGAAGAGCGCTTCGTGGCGAAAAAGCGCGCGCTTTCCGTGCTGGATCAAGGAGACTTGATTTGCGAGGCCCTGCGCGCCTTGGAGCATCCCCTGGTGGCGTACCGATACGAAAACAAGTTTCACCTGGTTATGGTCGATGAGTTCCAAGATACTGACGCCCTTCAGTTGGCAATCGTGAAGAAGCTGGCGGGTGAGGGGCAGCGCTACCTCTGCACGGTGGGAGATGCGCAGCAAAGCATCTATCGCTTCCGGGGCGCTGATGTCGCCTTGTATCGTGCCTACCAAAGGGATATGTTTGACCAGGCAGTCGTGGATACGGGTGGCAAGCCTCGGTCTTTGCGCCTTACGCGTAACTTCCGTAGCCACGGCGATATTCTGGCGTTTGTAAAGAAGGTTTGTGCCCAGACCACCGTGTTCGGCTCTGATTTCTTGGATTTGCAGGCGGTTTACGATGGTGCGGCCTATCGCGCTCATCATCCGCGCATTTTTATCGATATCACGGCGCTCCCCGTGGAAAAAGACGGATCAGACCTGGTCAAAAGCGATTTGCTCGCAGCTCAAGCCCAGCGCATCGTGGAATATTTCGATCAGATGTGCCGGGCAGGTCACGATTTGTCCCAGATGGTTCTCCTTTTGGGGGTTACCACCCACGCCGATCTCTATGCGCAGGCGTTGCGTCAAGCAGGTTTTGACTGCGTGATTTCAGGAGGCTCGCTTTTTGCTCAGTCGGATGAAGCTCAGCACATGGTGCATCTTGCGCGCGCCCTGGTGAACTTCCAGGATACGGAAGCTCTGGCAAATGTGCTGATAGGGCCGCTGTTTCAGCTGTCAGCTCAGGAGATGTGCGCGCTGGCTACCACGTTTGACGAGGCTTTGCAGCAAGCGGTGAAGGGCAATTTGTCCCAGGGTCTGGCGGCCTGCGCAGCGCAGCTTTTCGGGGAGGACCGCGAAACTTTCACCGTCCAGAAGCCGGCGCTGGCTCATGCGGTGTCGTTGCTGTATGGTGCCCGGCGTGCTCTTCGGTGGCAGCCCCTTTCTCGGGTGCTTTTAAGGCTTTTGGGGGAAAGTGGCTGCTTTTCCCGTTTGGAGCGGCAAGGAGCGCAGGGTTCAGCCCGTATCGCCAATTATATGAAGGCGTTGCGTTTGATGGAGGCGACAGAAGCGCAAGGTGGCTGCGGTCCTGCTTATGTTGCTCTGCAGTATCGCTTGGCGATCGAAGAGGGCTTGAAAGAGGCTCCCGGTGCGCTGAATATCCGCGACCAACAGGCTATCCGCATCATGACTATCCATGCATCAAAGGGCTTGGAGTTTCCCATTGTGGCGCTGGCTGATTTTGTCAAGGAGCCGCGCACGAGTAATCTGCTTCTTGCGCGCTTTGCAGGCCAGACGTATGGGGCCCTTTTTCCTAAAAGGGAAAAAATCGGCATGAAGTTTTACGGTAAGACAGAGCTTCTGGAGCTGGTTTCTGAGGAAGAGGAGCCTTCTGCGGAAGCTCTTCAGGGACCCGATAGCCTGAAGGCGCAGGCGCTTCTCCAGCGCTGCGCTCTGAAGGATGAAGCCTGCGAGGGTCAGCGTCTCTTTTACGTGGGGGCAACGCGCGCCAAGGAAGCGCTGGGTGTGTTCATGGGCATCCAGCAAAACAAGGATGCGACTAAGACCTACCCCGGTGTCTACGGGGATATCGTGCGTGGACTGTTCACGAACGGCGAGGTTCCCGTGGGAGATTCCTGGGCTGACTATGGCGGAAGCCAGGCAGCGCGGGTGCGCTTTCAATGGTGCGAAAAGGCAGATGAGGCAGAAGGAGCATCGCAGCAGGAATTCGCGGAGGATCAGGCGAAGCCTTCTCTGCAGGAAGAGGCCAGCGGGTCAGCGGCAGCCCCTCTACGGGAGGTGTTTCCGATATCGCCACCCGCTCAGCTTGACGCTCGTATGTGGTTGGCATCGCAGGAGGGCATCTTTTCCTACTCGTCGCTTGAAGGCAGCTCCGTGGCGGGCGAGGAGCTTGTAGGGTTCTGCGTTGACGGAGACAAAGAGGATGCGTCGCCTGCGGATACGGGTTCTCGTCGTGCCGTTCTGGATGCCGATAAAGCGACAGACTTCGGTTTAGCGCTTCACCGTCTGTGCCAGCTTTCCTGCGCGGTATCGGCGCAAAAAGCACTCGATCAACTTGCGTCCTGCGCGGCAAGCTATGGCGTGAAAGACCTTGAACGTCTTCGACATGCCCTCACGCGTTGGCTGGAAAGTGCGGCATATCAACGGGCGCTGCGTGCTGTGAGCTGCCTGCCTGAGCACCCGTTCACGCTTCTTTTTGAGCCTACGCAGGAAGTTTTTGAGGGGTGTATCGATCTGCTCTGCGTTGAGCGGGACGAAGAGGGGTGCCGTAAAGCTTTCGTGGTTGACTACAAGACGGGCGGTATGCCTTTTGAGACGCAGGAGGATTTGCGTCGCAAACATGGTCTGCAAGCTTTTTGCTACGCTTACGCTTTGCTTAAAGAAGGTTTTGATCTGATCGATATGGAGTTCGTGCGGGTTGAACAGGATGATCCAGCGGGCGAGGACACCCTTCAGAAGCTGGGTTTTCGCTTTGATGCGGGGAGTTTGAGCCAGATAGAAACCGCTCTTAGCGCACGGCGCGCTTTGTGTTCATGATCGCAATACCGGCAAGAACCAGTATCACGCCGAGCAGGCTTGTCGGCGTTGCAGGCTCGTTGAACACGACAATGCTCACGAGTGTCGCCACCACGACTTCCAAAGATGCCACCATGGATGCCGGGCCATTTTCTACGTTCGCCAGACCCTTGGTATAGAGAGCGTAGGGAGCCAGACAGCATACGATGCCCAAAAACAAACACCAGCCAATGAGGGCAGGGGTGGGGGTAAGCGCTGCGAAAGGTGCGGGTGAATTCAGAGCGATGCCAGCGAGGGATGAAAAGAGGAAGGTGTAAAACGAAATGGTGGCAGGGCGATAGCCACGCTGTAGGGCGAAGCGGCTGAAGATGCTGTACAAGGCATATCCGAACCCTGACATAACACCGAAAGCGACACCTATGAGGGAAAACTGTGCTTCCGACTCAAGGATGCCTGAAGAGCAGAAGGCACCCGAAAGCACCAGCAGCAAGGCAATGACCTTCCTTGGCGTCAGGGCTTCCTTGAACAGAGCTTTGGAAAGAAGCACCACAAAGAAGGGCGCCGTATACAGCAGCACTACGGCAGCAGAAAGACTCATAGAGGTTTGCGCGGTGGTGTAGCAGAAGTTAAACAGGGTAAGGCTCACGATGCCTGTGCCTATAAAACACCAGAGATCCTTCAGGCGAATGCGGAGGACGCTGCGATCGGCAATCAGCAGAAAGGGCGCGAAAGCAAGTGCGGCAACTGTCGGGCGCACAGCGACAAGCATGAGAGGGTTGAGACCGAGGGCGATGAGGTTGCGATTCGCCAGACCGATGAGACCCCAACAGAGAGCTGCTAGGGCAATACAGGCATATGACAGGCTCGCTTTGTTCATGAGCGTCATTATAGGTCTTTGAGTCTGCGTTGCATTGAGTATTCGCTAATCAAATATAGCTAATATATTAGCCATATTTGAAAAGGAGACGAATGTCAAAATATTTTACAAATACCTGATAAAAGAGGTTAAGATGACTTGACAATGAGCTTTTATAGAGTAATATGTGTAATAGATTAGCTAACATATTAGCTATACCCTAGTTTAATGAAACAATAAACGAAGTATAAACACGCCACAAGGTTAATATGTTAGCTAAGATCCAAAACACTCATCAGATGCCCGGGGAAACGCGGGCATCTGATCTTATTGCCCGGGATATCGCTCAGCGTATGAGGGGGCGTCGAAAGGAGCTGCGCCTTTCTCAAAGTGCTCTTGCCCAGGAATCGGGTGTGAGTCTGGGCTCCGTGAAACGCTTTGAGCGAGATTATCTCATCTCTCTGGAATCCCTCATCAAGCTGTCGGTGGTTTTGGGCTGCGAAGAAAACTTCGAAGGACTCTTTTTACCCGATCGGGGAAGTGAAAAACCCCCTTCTTTGGCGGAAATGGTTGCCCAGGGACACCAGCTTCTGGATCAGATTGTCCTTTTGGATGCGGAGCGGGCTGAGACAGGAAAGCTCTCCGATGAAAGTGCCTCTTTGTGACCGGTCGGTTAAGTGGGGGATTCCTGCATGCTGCTCGCCTGGTGGCCCGCTCGCTGCTTTTTTCGCATAAGGCGGGGTAAAACTAGTGATACTTTGCCAGTAGCGGGCGGCGGTGATGCTTCTCTAGCATCGGGCGGCTGCAGAGCGCGAGCACGACAATTCCTATGCAGACGAGAGATCCCAGGTAAAAGCCTGCCGTGGGCCCCATCAGGTCAATGAGAGCGCCACTGGCGGTAGGTCCAATAGCGAGTCCGCAGGTCGTTCCCGCAGAAACCCAGGCCAAAGATTCGGTGAGCCTACTGGCGGGTACGGCCTGCTCGCAAAAGGCATTTACGGTGATAAAACAGGGGGCGTAAAACAGGGCGCCGACAAACGAAACGGTATAGAAGAGGGGTACGTTTGTGATGAAAGCCATGCCCATATAGCCGAAGGCAATGAGAAGCGCTGCGGCGACAAGCTGTTTGTCCAGGCTGCTTTTGAACACGAGCATGCCAAAAACAAAGCTGGAGCACATGGAGATGAACGATGAAACGGAGACGCCGATACTGGCAACGGAGGGGTTTCCGATGGATTGGGCGAAAGTGATGGTTGTGGTGTCAAAGCAGCCGAAGAGAAAACCCACCAATAAGGTAGTGCTGAAAAGCACCCGTACGATGGGTAGCTCAACGAGAGCGGAGCGGCGCTTGCCCGAACGCTGCGGGGAGGCACTGCGTTCTTCTCTGGAGGTAGTGTCGTCTTTCGCAGAAGCATCGCCGTGTTTTTTCCACCCTACATGAGGTTCGGTGGCCCGGCCGAAATGAAGCAGGATAGACGCTCCCAAGATGAAGCAGAGGCAACCCAAAAGGATGCCCGCCGTGGGGAAGAGAGCGTTTGAAAGAGCGATAGCCAGAGCCGGTCCAATCATGAAGGCACAGTCTTCGATGATGCCTTCGTAGGAGTATACGCTTTTGAGTGTCGGCACCTTCGTTGTGATTTTTCCCGTTTCGATAAGATAAGTCCAGCGGGTTCGTGCGATGGCGGGGGCGCTGGGCACAAAGCCCATGAGAAAAACCGCTCCGTAGGCGAGCCACAAAGGCAGCTTGAAGGTGACGACCGTAAGGAGGCCTGCTGCTCCAATCATGGTGAGGATGGACGTGATGAGCACTATGCGGTGCTGGCCGTGCTCGTCCATGAGTTTTCCCGTTCGAGGTGAGATGAAAAAGGTAGAAATGGCCAAGGCGGAGGAAACGGTTCCCGAGAAAAAGGCAGAATGTCCCGAAAGGGTAAGCAAGGAAAGGATGCCGAGGGTGCCCATATACAGGTAGATACGCATAAGAAAGCAACCGATATCAAACAGATACGCCTGTCTTACCGCAATTATGTCGTGGTATACGCTAAAATCAATATTCTTCATAGTAGACGATAGTATAACCAATCTCTTACAAGGAGAGTATGCGGTATGCCGTGAAAGGAATATGATGAAAAAAGAGGGTAGTCGATTATCCGTTATCGCCGCTATCTGCGGAAATATAGGCGTAGCGGCGGTGAAATTCATCGCCAGCGCTATCTCGGGATCATCGGCGCTCTTCTCTGAGGCTATCCATTCGCTCGTTGATAGCGGTAATGGCGTGCTGATTTTGGTGGGTATGCACAAGGCCCGTCGTGCGCCTGACTACACGCATCCCTTTGGATCGGGCAAGGAACTCTATTTCTACACCATGATTGTGTCGCTGGCCATTTTCTTGCTGGGCGGTGTTGTTGCCATCATGGAGGGCGTGCGTGCTGTGCAAGAATCCCTGGCGGGTACGCTGCAGTTGGGGGACCCGCTGGTGGGTTATGTGGTGCTGGTGGCTGCCGCTGCTATCGAGGGCTTTACGCTGTCGGTTGCCCTGAAGGCGTTCAATGAGGCGCGTGGCTCTCTGGGGCCCTTGGCTTTTATTCGTAAAACAAAAGATCCTGCCCTGTATACGGTTGTTTTGGAGGATTCTGCGGCTGAGCTGGGTCTTCTATTTGCTCTTATCGGTATGGTTTTGACTCAGGTTACGGGAAACACCATCTTCGATGGTGCTGCGTCTATTCTCATCGGCCTCTTGTTGTGCTCGGTAGCGGTTCTGCTGCTTTCTGAGACCAAGGATTTGCTGGTAGGTGAGGGCGTTTCTCCTGAGGAAGTTACGCTTATGCGTGAAATCGCCGAAGATGACGATCGCGTTACTGAAGCGGGTACCATCTTGACGCTGTACATGGGGCCTACGTCGTTGGTGGTTGCCATGGATGTGAGTCTTGCTTCTGATGTTGACTCCGAAGAGGTTGTCCAGGTGACCGATGGCATTGAGCGGCGCATCAAGGAGCGCTGGCCTGAAACATTCCAGGTCTTTATCGAGGTGGAGACTCCTGAGGAAGTTTTAAAGGAACAGGAAATCCAGGAGCATTGGGAGGAATAACGCTTTCGGGCTCTTGTGGTAAACGGTCCTCAGGCTGCTTTCTTTGGCGCTTGATGGGGGCGACTTGGTGAGCCTTCGCGCACGCGCGCGCACGCGTACATGCGTGCATGCGTGCATGCGCTGAGAGACGCCATCGAACAAAGGAGCTGCTATCAAAGCGTTTGTCAAGAAATCGGGCGAATCCCCTCATTGGAAAGTTCTTTTCCCAGTTCATCAGCGAGAATCGGCAACAGATCAGCCATGGTTTGATTGATAACCTTCTTCTTGAGTTGACACTCCCAGATAGTGTGTACCTTCCATCCCATTTCTTCGAGGAGTGCCGTGCTTGCGGCATCGCGCTCCTGGTTTTTCTCGAATTTGATGGTCCAATATTCGATGTTCTTTTGGGGCGTGCTGGGTTTGCAGTGGGGGCAGCGATGCCAGAAGCAGCCGTTGACAAAGAGGGCGACCTTCTTTCCGGGCCAGGCAATGTCCGGGCGCCCCGGGACCTTCCACTGTAAGCGGTAGCCGCCAAGACCTGCGTTTCGGAGGACCTTGCGCATTAAAAGCTCAGGCTTGGTGTTGGTGCGTTTGTTGCCTTGCATGCTCTTATGGACCGCTGGTGACACACGATGTTCTTCAGCGCGTTGACGCACGGCCTCACTCGCTCTTTTTCCCGTGAGGTGTTGGATGTCCAGGCGATAGACGAGAGCATGGGGAGCTGCTGTCTCAATCTCGTGCGCCCGTTCTTTCTTGAGGCCTCGTGCGTACTTTTGACCGAGGGCATGGAAGGCTTCTAGACGTTCTTTCTCGCTGTTGACCAGGTGTAAGGTACCAAAAACGATAACGCTGCAGTAGTCGGTGGCAAACAGTTCGGGAACGACATCGTCCTGCGCGACTACACAGAAGCTAGCGCGTGGATTGGCGGCTATCGCGTCTATCTTGTGGCCGCTGATGGCGCAGTGAATATAAAGCGCGCGTCCGAGATAGACAAAGCTTACCGGCACCGCATAGGGGAAGTCGCCTTCAAAGCGCGGCGCTAAGGCAAAGACGCCGTGGGTTGCCTTGTCGAGAATGGCGACGATTTCTTTTTCAGAAAGCGCCTGCTTTGCGCGGCGCAGGGGAGGGGTCTGCGGTTGATCGTTCATGGGTGCTCAATCGTTTCGATCTGGTTTTGAGGTCAGATGCCAGCCATTGCAATAGCTGCACGGGTAGCAATGCAGGCCACGGGTGCCGTGCTCCTCGCATGAGAAGATCGCTGCCTCAGCTTCAAGGCGGCTTGCGTAGCGATTCTTACGTTCGCACGACTTATGACGCAAAGCCGCTTCGCGCTTTTGAGCGTCCTGCTTCTTGCGGCACCGCTCGGCGGCGAAAGGATCTCTATCTCCATGCCGAGCTTCACCAAGCTGCGCTTTAAAGGCTGCTTGGCGTTTTGCTCGTGCGCTTCCCTTATGGCTTGCCATGTGTACCCACGCTTGTCTACAGCTATTGGTGGTAGAAGCTGTGCTTCTCGTATTTGGGCTCACAGCAAAGATTGATCCCCAGCTTCTTATAGAGCTTTTCATCGTTGCTGGCGGGGATAACGCTGAAGAAGGCATCGCAGCCATTGAGTTCCGAAAGCTTCTCGATGGCCCGAGCGGCGCGTTCGTTGGTTGCGGAACTGATGGAAAGTGCAATCAGGGTCTCGTCAGAATGTAGGCGGGGATTTTTGGAGCCCAGCTTCTGCAATTTCAGCGCGCAGATAGGCTGGAGGGCTTCATCGGATAGGATATCGTCCTCATCGGGCACCTCGGCAAGCATTTTCAAGGCGTTCATCAGCACGGACGATGCGCAACCCATCAGATCAGAGGTTTTCCCCGTCACGATGCGACCGTCAGACAAGGTGATGGCTGCGGCGGGCTTGCCCGTGGTTTCTTCCTTGACGAGTGCCGCCATGCGCCCACGGGAGAGTTCGGGGGTCACGCCAGCGGAGGCCATGATGTGCTCAAGGCGATCCACCAAGGCGTTACCCTGGCCCGATTTCTTGACGTGGACGGCGGCGATGAAATAGCGGCGGAAAATCTCCATGCGCGCTGCTTCGCGACAGGCTTCATCGTCGCAGATGGCAAAACCTGCCATGTTGACCCCCATATCCGTGGGGCTCTTGTACGGGCTTTCACCCACGATGCGATTCATCATTTCACGCAGTACGGGGAAGATTTCGATGTCGCGGTTATAGTTTACGGTGGTTTCGCCGTAAGCTTCCAGATGGAAATAGTCAATCATGTTTTTGTCGTCCAGGTCGGCCGTTGCGGCCTCGTAGGCGATGTTTACCGGGTGGGAGAGGGGCAGATTCCAGATAGGGAAGGTTTCCCATTTGGCGTAGCCAGCCACGTTGCCGCGCTTGTGCTCGTGGTAGAGCTGAGACAAGCAGGTGGCCATTTTGCCAGAGCCAGGGCCCGGACCGGTGACAACCACGAGAGGTCGGCTGGTTTGGATGTAGTCGTTTTTGCCGTATCCGTCATCGCTGACGATGTGGGTCATGTCATTGGGATAGCCCTCGATGAAGTAGTGGCGATAATTCTTGATGCCCAGTGAGCTCAAGCGCCGCGAAAAAGCATCGGCTTTGGACTGGCCGGTGTACTGGGTGATCACGACGCTGCCGACAAAGAGGTCGAGGCTTTCAAACTCATCCATGAGACGGAGCACATCTTCATCGTAGGTTATGCCGTAGTCGCCGCGCACCTTGCTTTTTTCGATGGCATCGGCGGAAACGACGATGACGATTTCCGCCTCATCTTTGAGGCTCTGCAGCATGCACACTTTCACATCGGGCTTAAAGCCGGGGAGCACGCGCGAGGCGTGGTAGTCGTCACGCAGCTTGCCGCCGAACTCCAGATACAGCTTGCCGCCGAACTGTTCAATGCGCTTACGAATGTTTTCCGACTGTAGCTCGATGTATTTTTGGTTGTCGAAACCGATCCTCATGCCAATCTCCTTGGTGCTGGTGTGCTGTGCGAACTATCTCTGTCCATTCTAGTATGTTATCGCGCGCTTGTTGCGAGTTTGTGACAATCGATGCGAAAAGGGACAGAGGAGCGCAGCTCCCCTCATTGTTCCTCCACTGTTTTGCCGGGGGTTCGCTGCTTTTCGCTCGAGAGTTCTTTTTTGGTGCAGCGCAAAAAAAGCGAAGAGCGGACACATTGCGGCATCCGCTCCTTTTCTTGAAATTATGACAAATTACCTGTCCCTTTGTCATAAAAACGTGCTTATGCTTTGGCGGCATCACCGATGACGGCCACGATACGGCGCACGCCGGCAGACGAGCTCTTTTCCTTCTGGATTTTGAAGGCGCCCAGCTCGGCGGTGTTGGCGGCATGAGGGCCACCGCACAGCTCAGTGTCGTAATCGCCCATGATATAGACCTTCACGCGCTCGTCGTATTTGGCATCGAAAATGCCCACAGCGCCTTTGGCGCGCGCTTCCTCGATGGGCATCTCTTCGCAGACAACCTCGATTTTTTCCGCGATGGCCTTGTTCACGATGGCCTCGACCTCAGCGATTTCCTCAGGGGTCATCTTGCGTTCAAAGTTGAAGTCAAAGCGCAGGCGCTCGGAGGTGATGTTGGAACCGCGCTGAAAAACGCTGTCGCCTAAGACCTTACGCAGTGCGCCGTGAAGCAGGTGCGTGGCGGTATGCAGGCGGGCTGTTTCCTCGGAGCTGTCGGCCAGACCGCCCTTGAAGCGCTTTTCGGCACCCGCGCGCGAGAGCTCCTGGTGCTTGGCGAAGCGCAGCTCATAGTCGGCGGTGTCAACGCTCAAGCCGCGCTCGGCGGCCAGCTCGATGGTGAGTTCCAAGGGAAAACCGTAGGTGTCATACAGATGGAAGGCATTTTCGCCGTCGACCTGACCACCTGCAGGGATGTTTTCCATGATGCGGTTGGCCAGCTTGGTGCCCTTGTCGATGGTTTTCGAGAAGGTGTCGATTTCCTTGGCGAATTGATCGATGATGAAGTCGTGATGCCGACGCAGTTCAGGGTAATCCTCTTCATAGATGCCGATGAGAATCTCGGCGTACTGGAGAAGTTCGCTGAAATCGATGTTGAGCTTCATGCAGTGGCGCATGGCACGGCGGATGATGCGGCGCAAAACGTAGCCCTGGTCGACATTGGAAGGAGTTACGGCGTGGTCATCGCCCAGCAGGAAGGTGGCGGAGCGCATGTGGTCGCAGATCAGGCGGATGCCGTACTTCACGTCCTTCTCGGCGCTGGCGTAGTCGATGCCGGTGGTTTCTTGGATGCGCTCGATAACGGGGAAGAAAAGTTCGGTGTCGTAGACAGATTCATGCCCATTGATCAGGCATAAAACGCGCTCGAGCCCTAGTCCGGTATCAACATTGTGGCGGCCGAGCGGGCGGTAGGTGCCATCCTCTTCCTTATAGAATTCCATGAACACGTTGTTCCAGATTTCTACGTATTTGCCACAGCTGCAGGAAGGTTGGCAATCGGGGCCACAGGCCTCTTTTCCGGTGTCATAAAAGATTTCGGTGTCGGGGCCGCAAGGGCCGGTGACGCCGGCGGGACCCCACCAGTTTTCAGAGCGGGGGTAGAAATAGATGCGCTCATCGGGATAGCCCAAGCTGCGCCAGGTGTCGGCGGATACATCATCGCGCGGGATGCCTTCTTCGCCCTCGAAAACGGTAACGGAGATCTTTTCTTGGGGAATTTCCAGAACCTGGGTGAGGAACTCATGGCTCAAAGGGATGGATGTCTCTTTGAAGTAGTCATTCAACGACCAGTTGCCCATCATCTGGAAAAAGGTCAGGTGGCTGGCATCGCCTACCTCGTCGATGTCGCCGGTACGCAGGCACTTTTGGCAATCAACCAGAC
>CAYFWL010000007.1:0-19990 GCA_964346845.1 uncultured Eggerthellaceae bacterium
GCTCTGCAGTACGTTGCTTGAAGCGCTTCCGCAGGCGGATGTCATTTCCCTTCATCTCCCTAAGACGGTTGAGACAACGGGCATGATCGGCCCCAAAGAATTCTCCCTGATGAAAACCGGCGTCATCCTGCTGAATGTCTCGTATGCAGGCACCTGCAATATAAAATCTCTCGCCGACTTCATCGCTGCGGGCAAAATCGGCTCTGTCGGTATCGACGTGTATGAAGACGAGCCCTGCACCGATTCTCCTTTGAAGGAGTTTCCCCAGGTGGTGCTCACGCCGCACCTGGGTCCTGAAACGCTTGATGCGTACGATAGCTGCTCATCGCTGATTGCTGAGTATATCTATTCGGGCCTTTCGGGCTCCCTGGTTCCCACGGCAGTGAACCTGTCTCAGGTTCCTGCGGAGGTGGTCGATAGCGTTGGCCCTTACATCATCGCCTGTGAAACAGCAGGGGCCATTTTGGGTCGTCTCAGCAGCTCGGTGCCACGTTCTCTGACGGTGACGACGACCGGAAAGCTGGCTAATTGCGACACTTCTTCGCTGATGGCCGCATCGCTTAAGGGCCTTCTTTCCCTGCGTGAAGTTGAGCATATCACCAACGCAAATTACGAAACCATGGCACGCTGCCATGGCATTGCCCTTTCCAGCCGCAATGCCATTTCCCGTTTGGGCTATTCTGCCCTGGTGGATGTTTGCGCTGATGGGCAGAATATCTCCGTTGTGGTACCCGATGGCGCCTCGTCGATGCGCTTGGTCTCTTTTCTAGGTTACGATATCGACATTGTCCCCACGGTTAACTCCGTTATCTTTGAATATGTGGATGCGCCTGGGCGCATCGGCGTTATTGGAACGGTGATGGGCAATGCCGGCGTCAATATCACCACCATGCAGATTGGCACCAAGCCCTCAGAAAAGACCGCATTGGTTTATTTGAACGTGGATGGCAAGATTTCCGATGAGGTGTTGAATCAAATTGCGGAAAAGATCGATTTGACGAACGTTTGGCGGATTTCGCTCTAGGTGCTTTCGCTTTCAATATGAAAGCTTGGGCGTGACGCTCTTGTATCATCTGCGTTTTTGTGGTAAGATTTCTTCTGCACATTTGTGAGGTCTCTTGATTTCACGTCATACTTTCGATTACTGAGAAAGTGGGCATTGCCCGCTTTCTTTGTTTATCAGGAGAAAAAGGAGGAACAGTGCTGACACATAAAGAACAATCGCTGCTTGATGCGCTTGTGCCTCATGCAGAGGAAAAAGGGGTGGAGCTTGTCACGGTTGAGGTGATCGGCTCGAAGAAGGCTCCGACCATCCGGGTGTATATCGACACCGCGCAGGGTGTCGGCTTCGATGAGCTGGCTGAAGCCCAAGTGTGGATAAACGACGTGATGGAGCGCATCGATCCCTTCACCGGGGCCTATACCCTGGAGGTTTCTTCTCCGGGTATTGATCGTCCCCTGCGCACGCCTGAGCACTTTGCTCGTTTTGCGGGGAGTACGGCCGTGGTGAAAACATCGCAGGGAATCGCGGGGCGCTCATCATTCAGCGCGACAATCGTTTCCGCAGATGAAAAAAACCTGGTGCTCAACGACGATGGCACGCTTCTTGAGATTCCTTTTGAACTTATCAAGAAAGCTCATCTCAAAGGCATCATCGACTTCAACGCTAAGAAAGAATTGTAGGACAGAAAGGATATATTGTGGCAACTTCTGAACTTATCGAGGCCTTGCAGGCTTTGGCTCATGAGCGAAAGATTGACGAACTCTACTTGATCGAGCGTCTTGAGGATTCTCTGGCAAAAAGCTATCAGCGCATTTTGAATCTCGAATGGGATGCCAGCGTTACCATTGATCGCTCTACGGGCAAGATCTATGTCTACGAGATGGTTCCCACCGATGAGCCGGACGAAGAGGGCGAGTACCATGAGTTTGAGCCGCGTGATGTGACGCCTGATGATGTGAGCCGTATTGCTGCCCAGAACGCAAAGAGCGTTATCGCTTCCATTGTGCGTGATGCGGGCCGTCAGTCTATCTATGAAGAATTTTCTAGTCGTGTTGGCGATCTGGTTACGGGTACCGTTCTTCAGGGAACCCCTGATTTCACGATCATCAAGATCCGTGATGGCGTTGAAGCCGAGCTTCCTCATTATGACCAAAAGAAATTCCCGGGTGAGCGTGATGAGCGTCCTTCGAATGAACATTATCGCCATAACCAGCGCTTGAAGGTGCTGATCATCGACGTGCGTGATCCTAACGCCGATGAGCCCAAGGCTAAAGGTGAGCAGGGTCGTCCCTCCATCGTTGTCTCCCGCACCCATCCCGATTTGATTCGCCGCCTCTTTGAAATCGAAGTCCCCGAGATTTACGATGGCTTGGTCGAGGTTAAATCCATTGCGCGTGAACCCGGTGAGCGTTCCAAGATCGCCGTGTACTCCCGTGAGGCGAATCTGGATCCCGTTGGTGCCTGCGTTGGCCCTAAGGGCAGCCGTGTGCGCATGGTTGTGGAGGAGCTTCGCAACGAGCGTGTCGACGTTATCCAGTGGAGCCCTGATCCGGCGGTTTATGTTGCAAAAGCCCTGTCGCCCGCTAAGGTTTCTCGCGTGACGGTCGATGAGGAAAACAATTATGCAACCGTCATCGTTCCTGACGATCAGCTCTCTTTGGCAATCGGCAAGGCGGGCCAGAACGCGCGTCTTGCTGCCCGCTTGACCGGCTGGCACATCGACATCAAGAGCGCTTCGTATTCGGGTGAGCCTCTGGTCAATGACAATCTGCTCATCGATGAAGAGGAAGAGCAGAGCGATGGTTTTTGTGCTTACGTAAGCGATGAGGGCGTTCGTTGTCGCAACCATGCCCGTCCCGGCAGCCAGTTCTGCGGTATTCACGCATCAGAGGCGTAACGGACATGGGTTTCGCAGAGCAAAAACAAACGACCAAGTATCAGCGCAGCTGCATCGAGTGCGCCGTGAAGGACTCCAAGCGGGAGCTTTACCGTATTGTTCGAACACCCGAGGGCGGTATTGCTTTTGATCCCACGGGTCGCCGACCCGGTCGCGGCGCTTATGTGTGCTCCGTTGCCTGCTTGGAAAAGGCCCAGAAACGCGGAAAACTCGCTCGTGGTCTTAAGTGCTCTTTCGAAACCGCTGATTATCAGAACGTCCATGATGAGCTTTTGCAGTACAGTGCAAAACGCTCCCAAGAGTAAGGAGGCAAGAATGCCCGGAATGCGAGTTCACGAGCTTGCCAAAGAGTTCAATATGACGAGCAAGGAGATGCTCGATCTTTTGGCGGAGATGAAAATTCCCGCAAAGACCCATGCTACTCCCCTGAAGGAAGAGTTTGTCGAAGAGGTTCGTAAGAAGCTTTCCCCTGAAATTAAGCAGCGCGCAGGCCAGATTGACGATAAAGAGGCTGCTGAGCTTGCTAAGAAACAGGCTGAAGAGGAAGCGAAAAAGCAGGCCGAAGAGGCTGAGCGCCGTGCTGCCGTAGAGGCCGAACGCAAGCTGCGTGAAGAGGAGCGCGCACGTCGCGAAGGCGTCTCTCAGCTTGCTGAAGAAGCGCAAGACGATGGGGTTTCGCCCAAGCAGGCTCCTAAGGTGTCGCACTTCCAAAGCTTGGCTGATCAGATTGAAGCCGAACGCGCCCGCGTTGAGCGGGAAAAGGCTGAAGCTGAAGCGCGCGCACGCGCCGAGGCCGCCGCTGCCGAGGTCGCAAAAAAGCAGCGGGTCGAAGAAGGCCTGCGCAAACGCGACAACCATCGCGGTGGCAGCAAGACCCCCTTACAGCAAGAGCTGCAGCCCACCACGCCTGTTTCTGAGCAAAAACGTGGCAATAAGTTCAGCTCGCTGCTCGATCAGATTGAAGCCGAGCAGCAGCGCATGAAGCAATCGAGCCAAGAGCAGGCCCAGGCCAAGGAAGAGAAAACCGCCAAGGAGGGTGAGCGCAGTCTCAAGAAGAAGGCGCGCAAGAACAAGGCGGAATCTCGTCTTGCCGAGGTCGCCCCAGATTTCGAAGAGGGCGGTCCCGACCGCTATGCCCAAATGGCGGTGCAGGCTGAAAAGCTTCAGCGTGATAAGGTGCTGGCAGAAGCGCGTGCAGCCGTTGCTGCGGCATCTTCCGAAGGGGAGGGTCGCCGCAAGAAACGCAAGGAAAAGCGTGCCGCTGAGGCGCGTGAAAAAGCCGAGATGCAGGCACTCGAGCGCGGTCTTGATCCCACCTTGGTTCTTGATGAGTCGGTCGTTGAGGTTCCCCAGGGCGCCACGGTGCAGAAGTTCGCTGAGCTCATAGGCGTTCAGCCAAACGAGGTTGTCAAACGTCTGTTCATGCTGGGTCAGGTTCTTACCTTGACGCAGTCCATGAGCGATGATCTTATCGAGCTGATCGCCGACGACCTCAACAAGAAGTGCCGCGTTGTTTCCCCTGAAGAAGAATACGCTGTTGTTTACAATGACAGCGATGAGGATTTGAGGCCGCGTCCTCCGGTTGTCACGGTTATGGGTCATGTTGACCACGGTAAGACGTCCCTTTTGGATGCTATCCGCGATACCGGTGTTGCCGCCGGTGAGGCCGGTGGCATTACCCAGCATATCGGTGCTTCTATCGTGAATCTGATGGATCACCAGATCACCTTCATCGACACTCCCGGTCACGAGGCGTTTACCGCCATGCGTGCCCGTGGCGCTCAGGTTACCGACGTCATTATCTTGGTCGTTGCCGCTGATGACGGCGTTATGCCCCAGACCATCGAGGCCATCAACCATGCGAAGGCCGCAAACGTGCCTATCGTCGTTGCCGTGAACAAGATTGACAAGGACGGCGCAAGTCCCGATCGCGTTCGTCAGGAATTAACGCAGTATGGCATTGTTCCTGAGGAATGGGGCGGCGAGAACATGTTCGTGGATGTTTCGGCGAAGAAGCGCTTGAACGTGGATGATT
The DNA here is from genome assembly GCA_964346845.1 of uncultured Eggerthellaceae bacterium. Lineage (GTDB taxonomy): Bacteria > Actinomycetota > Coriobacteriia > Coriobacteriales > Eggerthellaceae > CAKUOV01. The sequence goes on from CAYFWL010000007.1 coordinate 4,936, forward strand.
TGCTGGAAACCGTTCTACTGCAGGCGGACGTGTTGGGTCTACGCGCCAACCCCGATGCTCTGGCATCCGGTTTTGTCATCGAGGCGAACTTGGACAAGGGCCGCGGCCCTGTTGCGACCGTCTTGGTGCAGCGTGGCACGCTCAAACCGGGCGATACGGTGGTGGCAGGTACTTCCTATGGTCGCGTGCGTGCCTTGGTGAGCCCTCGGGGGGAGCACATCGATGCTGCTTATCCGGCAGATCCCGTTGAGATCTTAGGCCTCAATTCCGTTCCTACCGCTGGCGATGAGTTCCGCGTTTTCGAGGACGAGCGCGATGCCCGCAAGCTGGCTGAAGAGCGCGCGCTGCGTGCGCGTCTTGCTGAACAGGAAACCAAGAGCCATATGTCTTTGGATGACTTGTTTAACCGTATCGAGGAAGGCAAGCAGACCGATTTGAACCTGATCATCAAAGCCGATGTCCAAGGCTCCATCGAAGCCTTGCGCGACGCGTTCGATAAGATGGATCAAAGTGAAGTCAAGATCAATGTCGTTCATGCTGCTGTTGGCGGTATCACCGAGACCGATGTTACGCTCGCTGCAGCGTCTGACGCCATCATCATTGGCTTCAACGTGCGTCCTACCGGCAAGTCGAAGCAGCAGGCCGAAAAGGAAAAAGTAGATATTCGCCTGTATCGCGTTATCTATCAGGCCCTTGAAGATATCAATGCGGCACGCGTTGGCCTGTTGAAGCCTGACATCATTGAAAAGGATACCGGCATCGCCGAAGTGCGCGATATTTTCCGCGTTCCCAAGGTGGGTAACATCGCGGGCTGCTATATTGTGGAAGGTGAACTGAGCCGTGATGATAAGGTGCGCATCGTTCGCCAGGGTACGGTCATCTTCGAAGGTGTTCTGTCCTCGTTGCGTCGCTTCAAAGATGACGTGAAATCCGTCAAGCAGGGCTACGAGTGCGGTATTGGCGTTAATGGGTACCAGGACATCAAGGTGGGCGACACCATCGAGGGTTATCGCAAGATAGAGGTCGAGCGTACCGAGTAAGGGGCTGTTTTCCTTTGGCCTAACGGAGCTTTTGTCGAGTCGAAGGAAGAGATCAACCGCAACGATTGCAAGGAGGTTCGTATGAAACAGAACACATCGAGTCGTAAGCTGAATGCAGAGGCCCAGGAACATATCGCAAGCATCATGCTCTATGACATTGCCGACCCGCGTTTAGACATGGTGACGATTACCGGCTGTGAAGTGAGCTTCGATCGAAGCTTCTGCAATGTTTACTATGCGGCTCCCGAAGGCGAATATGAAGAAGTCGAGGAAGCCTTCAACAAGGCGAAGGGTCGTATTCGCTCGCTTTTAGCCAAGCGTTTAAGCTGGCGTGTTGCCCCTGAGCTGCGCTTCTTGCTTGACAAGAGCGTCGATGAGGCCCAAAAAATCGCCGTCGCCATCGCAAAAGAAGAAGGCCGGCCGGCATATGTGCCGCACGAAGAGGATGAAGAGTTCTAGCGGAGCGTGCGGGCCTTGTGCTCGTGCTCTCTGAAAGGTTGATCAATGACCGTAACACCCCAGACCAACGCATCGTTAGCCGAGATTGCCGTAGCCCTCAAGGCCCACGATGATTATGTGATTGTGGGCCACACCAGCCCTGATGGAGACTGCATCGGGTCTCAGTTGGCGTTATGGCATATGCTGACGCGCGCGGGGAAGAAAGCCTGCTGTGTTTTTGCCGACGATCGGTCTTCGTTGGACCGCTCCTTGGACTTTTTGCCGGGAGTTGCTGAGATCATTCCGGCAGCATGCAGGGAAAAGGCAGCGTGTGTTCTTACCGTGGACGTTCCGACACGTGAGCGCATGGGAGAACACGCTGCCCGTCTTCATCGAGAAGCCGATTTTACGGTCACCTTGGATCATCATGAGGGCGACAAGGCTCTCTCGCAGCTGAACTATGTTGATCCGGATGCTGCTGCCTCCACCTTGATTGTATGGGCTTTGGCTCAAAAGATGGGTGTTCGTCTCGATGGGGATCTGGCTCTTTGCACCTTTACGGGTTTGGTTACCGATACGGGTCGTTTTCAGTATCAAAGTTCCAACGCCGCTGCTTTCGCGAGCGCTGCCGAAATGGTGGAGCAGGGGGTTGATGTGGGCTTCGTGTGCGAGCGGCTTTTCCAGCGGCGAAGCCTGGCTGCTCTCAAACTGGAGCAGCGCGCTCTATCCCGTATGGAAATCATGCTTGATGGTGCTTTGGCCCTGACATACATCAACCTGGGTGACTTCCAGGATACCGGGGCGGTTAAGACCGACGCGGATAATGTTGTCAATCTGCTGCGCTCCCTTGAGGGCGTGCGCGTAGCATGCGTTTTACGCGAAAGTGAAGGCTCTGTTCGCGGAAGCCTGCGCGCAAAAGATGGGACCGATGTCTCGCTGTTTGCCCGAAAGCACAAAGGCGGCGGCCATAAAGCAGCGGCAGGAATGACCTTGTCGGGCTCGATAGAGACGGTGTTTTCCCAGATGAAAATCGAATTGGAAGCTTATCTCGAGGAAGCCTGGAGAGGGCGGTAGCGCTATGAAGCGCGGAGAATCGGGGCTTTCCCTTGTAGTGGGGGTCGATAAGCCCACGGGTATGTCTTCCCATGATGTTGTTTCGCGCTGTCGCCGTATTTTTGGCGAAAAGCGGGTGGGTCATGCAGGTACTTTAGACCCTGCGGCATCGGGAGTGCTCATCGTTTGCGTGGGGCCCGCCACACGTCTTGATGCATACTTTGCCGGTCACGATAAAACGTATTGCGTTGATGTAGCGTTTGGCGCAGCAACCGAAACCGACGATGCAGAGGGTGCGATAATCGAAACTGCGTCGGTTCCCTCCGCTGTCTTTGATGGGGATTTTGCGCGAAATTATGTCAAAACCTTAGCGGGCGTCATTATGCAGATGCCGCCGCTTTACTCGGCCATAAAAAAAGGTGGCAAGAAAGCGTGCGACGAGGCGCGAAAAGGAAATATCCTTGACTTAGAGCCACGCCAGGTTGAGATCTATGGGGTTGATCTGGTTTGCATCGCCGGCCCCAGCGATGATTGCCCCTACGTTCGTTGGCGCTTGAATGTGGAGGTTTCCAAGGGAACCTACATCAGGGCGTTCGCTCGTGACCTGGGAAAAGCATTGGGGACCGCTGCACATGTAAAAGCCTTGCGCCGCACGCGTAGCGGTAATCTTTCCCTTGATGACTGCGTGAGTCTTGAGACCTTGGCCGACGAAGCGACGCTTCGTGCGTGCGATCCGCTCCCTTTGTTAGGGTATCGCTTTGCCTACGCCGATGATGAAATCCAAAAGCGTCTTGCTCATGGAAATGCGCTTCAAGGTGCGCAGCTTCGCCTTATGGAAGAATCGCACCGTGCTTCCGCTTATCAGGCTGTCTGCTGTTTTCCCACCTATCGCGAAAGTGTCGAAGCTCCTTTTGAGGGCGAGCTGATTTCTATCGTGCATGAAAATAAGCTGGCGGCAATTTATCGCTACGACCAGGCACGTGATCAGTGGAAAGCCGATTGTGTTTTTGTTCCTCCGGTACTGCGAGAAGGTCGATAGGCTTGATTATTGAAGTATCTTCAACGTTTAAGGAGTGTTCCGTCCTCAAAGGAGCATCCTGCGCTTTCGGTGTGTTTGATGGTGTGCATCGGGGTCATCGTTTCATCATTGGGCGGGCTCTTGAAGCTGCTCGGTCTCGAAAAGCTCCCTGTGCCATTATCACGTTTCAGAAAGATCCCGATGAGCTTTTTTGTCCCGATCGACTGAAGAAACTCATGTCTAATGAACGAAGGCTTGCGCTTCTCGATGAGTGCGGGGCTTCGTATGTTTTGGCGCTGCCGTTTTGTGCGGATTTCTTTTCCCTGAGTGCCGATGAATTCATGCAGAACGTTTTTGGCCAGAATGTCCCCGCTTCTTTGCACGTCGGATGTGATTTCCGCTTTGGAAAGTGCGCCCAAGGAACCGTTGAGTCTTTAGAAGCGTGGGGTGCCCAGGCAGGCATGGCGGTAGATGCCTGCGATCTGTTTTCATGCGGGGGCAAGCCGGTCACGGCAAGCTCGATACGTCAGCTGCTCGCCGAACGTGAGATCGGTCGTGCAAACGAGCTCTTAGGGAGCCGTTTCGCGCTGGAAGGCATCGTTGAGAGCGGTCGCAGAGAAGGCCGCACCATGGGTTTTTGCACGGCCAACGTCAGTATTCCCGCCAATTTGTACAGCTTAGGAGAAGGCGTCTATGGCGCCTACGCTTATACCGAGGCGGGGGATTGCTATAAGGCTGCCGTTTCAGTAGGAGGAGCCCCGACGTTTGGAGAGGCGTCCCATGCCAATATAGAGGCGCATCTTCTTGATTTCGATCAAGATATTTACGGCCAGATTCTCCGCCTTGAACTGGTAGCCTTTTTGCGTCCAATGATCGTGTTTGAATCGATTGATGACTTGATTCAAACGGTCAAGGGCAATATCCAGTGGTGCCGAGATAACCTTTAAACACTCAATAGAACCTTTCATCTCATAATCGGGCAAAAACCAAGAAAAGGACTTCTCATTTTGCCTAGATTGTCTAAAATATACAGGCTATTTGCCTTCGACTCAGAATGCCAGGTCGAAGGCAAATATCAATCGTATTCGAACGTTAAAGGAGGAAATAGGTGAGCGCTTATATAGCAATTATGGCTCCCGTATGCGCCCTTATCGGCATCTGTGCGGCCGCTTACCTGGCTTCCTGGGTTCTGAAACAGGATCCAGGCGCCGAGAAGATGAACAATATCTCGTTGAAGATTCAGCAGGGCGCCCAGGCGTTTCTGATGAGAGAATACAAGCTGCTTATCATCTTCATGGCCATTGTCTGCGTTGTGATGGCAATTACTTTGTCTATCCCAACTGCCCTGGCCTTCATCACAGGCGGCGTTCTTTCTGCCGCTGCTGGCTATGTCGGTATGTATGTGGCAACGCGCGCTAACACGCGTACCGCCCATGCGGCAGAGGAATCGGTCGCTAAGGCTCTGAACGTCAGCTTCAAATCTGGCTTGACCATGGGTCTTTGCGTTGCCTCCTTCGCTCTTCTGGGCTTGAGCCTGTGGCTCATCGCCTTGGTGTACAGCTTGCTGTTTGGTCTGGATACGGCTGCCATTACCACCAATCTGATGGTTACGCTGCATGACAATATCGGCATGGTGGAAGGTTTTGCAACGGGTGCCTCTGCGGTTGCCCTCTTTGCTCGTGTTGGCGGCGGTATTTACACGAAGGCCGCTGACGTTGGTGCAGACTTGGTTGGCAAAGTGGAAGCCGGCATTCCCGAGGATGACCCCCGTAACCCCGCTACCATCGCCGACAACGTGGGCGACAACGTGGGTGACGTTGCCGGCATGGGTGCTGACCTGTTTGAGTCCTATACGGGCTCCATCCTGGCTCCCATCATCTTGGCTGCTACCTTTGGCGCTCTCGGTGGCTACTTCGTAGGCGGCGACATGCTTTGGGCTGTTCTTGCTCCCATCATGATTGCCTCCTGCGGTATCATCACCTCTATCATCGGTCTCTTTGCCGTTCGCACCAAGGAAGGTGGCGAGCTGCATAAGGCGCTGAATCGCGGTACCTATGTCGCTGCGATTATCGAAATCTGCATCATCTTCGCGCTGTTCTTTATCTGGAACGGTCAGAGCACCCAAGCTCAGCCTATCTACCTCTTCGGTTCGGTCATCTGCGGTTTGGTAGCAGGTTTGGCTATTGGCAAGATCACCGAATACTTCTGCTCCGATAAGTACAAGCCGGTCCACAAGATTGCTGAATCTGCCGAAACGGGTGCGGCAACCGTCATCATCGAAGGCTTGGGCACGGGCATGCTTTCCACTATCGCGCCTATCGTGTTCTTGGCGTTCGCCATCATCGGTGCGTTCACCTTTGGCAACATGGCATTCCCCAATGCTGCAGGTGACGGTATCGCTGTTGGCCTGTACGGCGTTGGTTTGGCCGCGACCGGCATGCTCTCCAACACCGCGATTACCATTGGTGTTGACGCATATGGTCCCGTTGCCGACAATGCTGGCGGCATTGCCGAGATGGCTGGCCTTCCTGAGGAAGTGCGCGATCGCACCGACTCTCTGGACGCCGTGGGCAACACCACCGCTGCTATCGCGAAGGGCTTTGCTATCAGCTCCGCTGGTTTGGCTGCAATCTCCTTGTTCGTTTCCTATCAGGCAACCATGAGCCATATGCTCCCTGGCTTCAACCTGACTTTGACTGATCCTCTCATTGTTGCAGGTATCTTCATCGGCGCTATGATGCCCTTCATGTTTGCGGCTCTGACGATGGGTGCGGTATCGCGTGCGGCTCACAGCATGGTTGAGGAAGTGCGCCGTCAGTTCCGCGAGATTCCCGGCATCATGGAGTACGAAAACGAGCCCGAGTACGATAAATGCGTGGGTATCTCCACCACCTCTGCGCTGCGCGAGATGATGCTTCCGGGTGTTTTGGCAATCGTCGTTCCCATCGTTATCGGCTGCTTCAACCCCGAAATGCTGGGTGGTTTCCTGGCCGGCGCCGTCGCCACGGGTATGCTTCTTGCCATGTTCATGTCCAACGCCGGTGGCGCTTGGGACAACGCCAAGAAGTACATCGAGCAGGGCAACCATGGCGGTAAGGGTTCTGAAGCCCACAAGGCTGCCGTTGTCGGCGATACCGTAGGCGACCCCTTCAAGGATACGTCTGGTCCTTCCATGAACATTCTGATTAACCTGATGACCATCATCGCGCTGACCTTCAGCCCGCTCTTCATCGCTATTCAGAATATGCTGTAATCATCGAGCTTGTTGTGTGGCATTCTGGTGAGCCGGCCTTCGGGTCGGCTCATTTCATTTTGCAACTTTTTCATGCATCATGTTCCAAAAGAATCCCGTGAGCTAGGCACCTTACGGCCGTGCCTGTATACTGAGAGCGGACCCTCAACTGAAAGGATGGGTGGCTTATGGCTGGGCAGCTACATCTTGAAAATCTTCCACGCTCTCTGGAGCTTGTGTACGAGGATGACCATGCACGCCTTTGCTATCTTGATCAGCGCTTGCTTCCTGGTGAAATACGCATTGTCCAAACTGAGCAGTGGCGAGAGGTCGTTGACGCGCTTCGAACTTTAGCGGTACGTGGTGCTCCGGCTATCGGTATCGCAGGGGCCGCTGCAATTGCTCTGTGGATTGAAAACAACGCGGTTATCGTTGATGAAGAAGATCTCACCGATTCTCTTAAGATTGTTGTACAGGAAGTCTCTCATGCGCGTCCTACAGCAGTGAATCTCAAGTGGGCCGTCGATAAGGCATTTGAATACACCGTGGGCCTTCTCGATACGGGCTGTCCCTTTGAGGAGATGGGCCGTCGTGTATGCGCCTATGTGCAGCATATGGCAGAAGAAGACGAAGCTATCAATCGTGCGATAGGGCGCGAGGGCGCTGCGCTGATTCCCGATAACGCACGGGTTCTTACCCACTGCAATGCGGGAAGCTTGGCAACCTCGTTTTACGGTACTGCCCTGGGCGTTATATATGCGGCAGCCGCTGAGGGTAAGATACAGCATGTTTTTGCGGATGAAACACGGCCCCTGGGGCAGGGTTCGCGTCTTACCGTGTGGGAACTCGCTCAGGTGGGTATTCCCGTGACACTAAACTGTGACAACATGGCTGCTGTTCTTATGGCTCAGGGGAAGATCGATTGCGTTATCGTGGGCGCTGATCGCATTGCACGCAATGGCGATACTGCCAATAAGATTGGAACCTACGGCCTTGCAGTTTTGGCTGACTACCACCGCATTCCCTTCTATGTTGCCGCTCCTCTTTCGAGCTTCGATGCTGATTTGCAGACGGGGGAGGGCATACCGATCGAGCAACGTAAAGCCGAAGAGGTGCTTGCCTGGCCGCTTGAAGGCGTTGAGGTGTTCAATCCTGCTTTCGATGTCACTCCGGGTAAATTGGTGAGCGCTTTTATCACCGAAAAGGGTGTCTACAAGACGGCAGATATAGAAAAACTCTTAACCGATCAGGAGTAGTTGTTGTGAGGATAGTCACGCGCGAAGAATACGAACGGGGGAAGGAATCCGTTTTTTCTCCCGAGGCCGCGCGCAGCCAAGACAGCTCAGAGGGTTCCTATCCTTCCTCCTGCGATACGCTGCGCACGTCTTTTCAAAAAGATCGCGATAAGATCCTTCACTCTAAAAGTTTTCGGCGGCTCTCTCATAAAACTCAGGTCTTTTTGGCTGTTGAAGGCGATCATTTTCGCACCCGTTTGACACATACCTTGGAGGTGTCGCAAATTGCGCGTACCATCGCGCGCGGTTTGGGTTTAAACGAGGATCTGACGGAGGCAATTGCCCTGGGGCATGACTTGGGTCACACGCCTTTCGGTCATACAGGCGAAGAGGCGCTTCGTCATTGCATTGCATCTACCCTTCGTTTGAATCCCCAGTCTGAACAGGTAAAAGATCTCTATCGACACAATGTTCAGAGCGTGCGCGTGGTTGAAGTCATCGAAAATGGGGGCACGGGACTCAAGCTGACACGCGAGACGCGCGACGGCATATTGCACCATACGGGTTCGGTTTCCGCCGCAACCTTTGAAGGCAGAGTTGTGGCAACTGCCGATCGTATCGCTTACGTGAATCACGATATCGACGATGCGATCCGGGCGGGTCTTTTTTCGGAGCATGCCCTTCCTTCATCGACTAAGAAACTGCTCGGATCCTCCCACGCTGATCGGATTGAGACCCTGGTAGAGGATATGGTTGCATATAGCGCGCGCACAGGGGAAATCTCATTGAGCCCCGCTATCGCAGAAGCGATGGGGGAGCTTCGAGATTTTCTCTTTGCTCGGGTTTATAATGCGCCCGAAGTCAACAGGGAGGTGGATAAGGCGATACGTCTTATGAAATGCCTGTACAGCTATTATCTGGAGCATCTCGATGAGATACCAAGCGAGTATCGGGAACTTTCCGAAGGGGATACCATTCGTGCTACCGTAGACTATCTGTCGGGTATGACCGATCGCTACGCCATCGCGTGCTTCGAGGAGCTCTTTACCCCGCGCCCTCTGGCGTAATGAGATAGAGCAAAAAACCTTTCCGGGGAATAGGTGGTATTCAGCCTTGTATTTTGGGGCTATAATGCCTTTTCGTGTCCACGCGCACCGACATAAAAGAAGCTTTTTCCGCAGCCCTGCCCATTATGCTGGGCTATCTTGCTATCGGTGTGCCCTGCGGCATCCTCAACGCTTCTATCGGGCTTAACGTCCTTCAGGTTTTTCTCATGTCGGTTCTTTTCTATTCGGGTGCCGGTCAGTTCATGCTCCCCAATATGTATTTGGCGGGGGCTCCCTTGGCTTCGATTATCGCGAGCATTTCGCTGGTGAACACCCGCCAGATGCTGTATTCCGCATCCTTTGCGCCGCTCTTTAAGCGTGAAAGGAAGCGCCTTACCTTCTTATTTGGCGCGACGGTCACCGATGAGAGTTTTGGGGTGAATACCGAAAAGTTCGAAGGAGCTGCTTGGTCGGGAAAACGTGCCCTTCTTGTGAATATCTTCTCCTGTTCTTCCTGGACGCTTTCTAACTGCATTGGTGTTATTTTGGGAAGCCTGCTGAACATTCCCTTGCCTATTGCCGCTTTTGCGATGACCTCCATCTTCATTTGCCTTGTCTGCACCCAGAAGCTGAGCAAAGAAAACGTCGTTGCTGCTGTGGTTGCCTTGCTGGGCGTTTTTATCTGCAAGGCGGTGGGCTTGTCGGGTCCTGCTATCTTGCTTGGTGCCCTTGCAGGCGTGCTGGCCGCCTTCACCGTAAGCGCTGTGGGTAATACGAGTGTGAAAGAGCAGGATGAATAGCATGCAGATGGGTGGCGATGAATTCATCCTGGTGTTGTCATGCTGTGTTGTGAGCATGCTTGTCTGTCGCTGTGCTCCTTTGATGCTGCTTAAAGGGAAGCGTCTTCCGGAAAATGTCGAACGAGCCTTGGGTTTTATTCCTCCCGCTGCGTTTGCTGCCCTGGTTGCCAACGATTTATTGAGCCCCGGTATGTTTGATGCAGGTATATGGCCTGCTGCTGCCCCCCTTGTTGCTGCGCTGGTTGTCGTGTTTGTCGCACGTTTGAGCAAGTCGCTTTTGTGGTGCGCCCTCGCGGGTGTCGCGACCTACGCGCTTCTTCTGATGATATAAAGATCCTTTTTAAAATAAGTTTTTTGCTTGCGCAATATACCCCCCTGGGGTATATTGAAGCGCAGGAAAACAGGGGAAGGCACCTTATGGAAGAATGCTGCTGCACGTATAAAAAAACACCCCGAAGCGATTGTCTGCAATCAGATGTTAACAGACGTTTGAATCGCGCCATTGGCCAGCTCACGGGTATTAAAGCTATGATCGACGACAATCGCTACTGTGGGGATGTTCTTATCCAGCTGGCGGCTGCTGAAAGCGCGGTGCACCGCGTCAGCGAGATAATCCTTCAGAATCATCTGGAGACCTGCGTGGTGGAGCAAATCCAGCAGGGAAATACCGAAATTATCGATGAGGCTATGCAGCTCATCAAAAAATTTGGGAGTAGATAATGAGGCAAAGTTTCGACGTGACGGGCATGAGCTGCGCTGCTTGCCAGGCACGTGTAGAGAGCGCTTCGCGCGCCGTGCCGGGTGTCGAGAGCTCGGTGGTCAATCTTCTCAAAAATACCCTGGACATAGACTACGATGGGTCGCCCGAGACCTTGGCAGCGGTTTCTGCTGCAGTGAAGAAAGCGGGATACGGGGCGTTTCCCCGGGAGGCGGCAGGTCAGAGGAGTATGACAGCAGCGCCATCTCATCCGGAAAAGAGGGCAGCAAAAGAAGCCGCTCAGGTAAAGTTTCGCCTGATAGTGAGCTTCTGTTTCACGCTTCCTCTGTTTTATGCAAGCATGGGGCATATGTTTGGCTGGCCCTTGCCCGCCTGCTTTCTGGGGCATGAAAATCTTATGACGCTCGCTTTGACGGAATTTTTGCTCCTGCTTCCCGTCATCTTCGTGAATTTCTCGTTTTTCCGTGTCGGCTTCAAAACGCTTTTTCACGGAGCGCCCACCATGGACACCCTTATCGCCTTAGGTTCCGCTGCGTCTACCCTGTATGGCATTGCGGCCCTGTATCGAATAGGTGCAAGTCTCGGCAGCGGAGATATGGCTGCTGCTCACGAGGCAGCCATGGACCTTTATTTTGAGTCCGCTGCGATGATCCTCACCCTTATCACTTTGGGTAAATATTTCGAGGCCCGTGCGAAAGGACGTACGACCGATGCGATCACCGCCCTCATGGACCTTGCCCCTCAAACCGCTCTTTTAGTGCAAGATGACGGTTCGGAAAAAGAAGTCCCCATGGAGCAGGTTCAGGTGGGCGATGTGCTTGCGGTTCGATCGGGGCAAAGCGTTCCTGCTGATGGCGTTGTTCTTTCGGGTGCCGGAACGGTTGATGAAAGCGCGCTTACAGGTGAAAGCCTTCCTGTCGAAAAACTGCCGGGGGCATCGGTAACCGGCGCTACGGTGAACACAACGGGGTATTTCACCATGAAGGCCCAGCATGTCGGAGTGGACACCGCTCTCGCGCAGATTATCGCCTTGGTGGATGATGCCACCAGCAGCAAGGCTCCCATCCAACGTGTCGCCGATAAAATCAGCTCGGTTTTCGTGCCGGTGGTTATCGTGATTGCTGCGCTCGTTTTTATTGTTTGGGCGCTTCTGAGTGGCGATATCACACAGGCGGTCAATCACGGCATCAGCGTTCTCGTCATCAGCTGTCCCTGCGCTTTGGGTCTCGCGACGCCAACGGCAATCATGGTGGGTACGGGGCGCGGTGCAAAGAACGGAATCCTGATAAAAAGCGCCGAATGCCTGGAGCACGCGCATGATGTTCAGATAGCCGTTCTTGACAAAACAGGGACGATCACGACGGGTGTTCCTGAGGTAACCGATGTCGTTCCTGCTGAGGGCGTTGAAACAGAAGAGCTTCTTCAGCTGGTGGCTGCCCTTGAGGCAAAAAGCGAGCATCCTCTTGCCCGTGCTTTGTGCGACTATGCAGAGAGTCAGGGCGTTTCTTCGCTCGCGGTCCAGCAGTTCGAGCAGATACCAGGTGGTGGTCTCAGGGCGCACCTGGGAGGGGAAGAGGTGTTGGCTGGTAACGCCCGCCTCATGGAGGAAAGCGGGATTGAGCTGGGTTCTGCGGCCCGCATGGGTGAGCGTCTTGCGCAATCAGGGAAAACGCCGCTCTTTTTTGCATATGCGGGCGCTCTTGCGGGAATGATCGCACTCGCCGATGCGCTCAAACCCGACAGCGCCGCAGCCATTGCGATGCTTCAGCAAAAAGGGATTCGCACGCTTATGCTCACGGGGGACAACGAGGCGACGGCTCGGACGATTGCCGCCCAGGTGGGTATCGATGAGCTCATTGCGGAGGTGTTGCCCCAAGAAAAAGAGGCTCGCGTGCGTGAGCTTTCTTATCAGGGCAACGTACTTATGGTGGGAGATGGCATCAATGATGCGCCCGCCCTCGCTCGTGCCGCTATTGGCGTTGCCCTTGGCGCTGGAACCGATATAGCTATGCAAAGCGCCGATATCGTGCTTATGAACAGCAGCCTGGTGGATGTGGTATCCGCGATTGATTTGAGCCGCGCAACGCTTCGCAACATCAAGCAGAATTTGTTCTGGGCGCTTTTTTACAACGTGATCTGCATCCCCCTTGCCGCAGGTGCCTTGGTGTCCTTTGGCATCACCCTTAATCCTATGATTGCTGCTGCAGCTATGAGTTGCTCAAGCATCTGCGTGGTGTTTAACGCGCTTCGTCTGAGAAATTGGAAACCTTATACGAAAGGAAACGCATATGGCTCTCTTTAAATCTGTCCCCGAAATCACCCTCGATGTAACGGGTATGCATTGCTCAAAATGTGTCACCCGGGTCAAAGAAGCGCTTGAAGCGGTGGATGGGGTCATGTCGGCCGAGGTTGACCTGGAAGGACAACGAGCGGTGGTGAGGGGTTCGGCTGAAGGCGAAGCGCTTATCGCTGCCGTCCAGTCATGTGATTTTGGGGCTCGACTCGCCTAATGTGCTCCGATGGTGTTAAATGAGCAGGATCTTCGCTTTCAATTAGCGCTATAATAAATAAAGCCCTTTAAAAGCGGTACCGAGAGACCGACAAGGCATTTACTTCTATCGCATTGAAAGGGTCTTCGTGTAGGCGGAGGCTCTTTTTGTATCGAGCGAAAGGGATGAGGCGTGGAGGGAAGCAACGGGAACGTCATCTGCATGGATGCGGATGAGATAGAGCGTGCCTTAACACGCATGGCGCACCAGATTCTTGAAGCAAACAAGGGGTGTCAGGACACGGCCCTCGTGGGTATTGTGACCCGTGGTGATGTGCTGGCGAAAAAGCTCGCTGCCAAAATCAAGGAAATCGAGGGAGTCGATCTTCCCTTAGGTGCGCTCGACATCAGCTTTTATCGTGATGACTTCGGTATCTACCTTGCTCCTCAGGTACATGGTAGCAGCATTCCCTTCGGACTCGATGGATTGAAGGTGGTGCTGGTTGACGATGTGCTGTTCACGGGGCGAACGGTGCGTGCGGCCCTGGATGCATTGATGGATTTTGGTCGTCCTGCAGCGGTCCAATTAGCGGTCCTTATCGATCGCGGCCATCGAGAGCTTCCTATTCGTGCTGATTATGTAGGAAAGAATGTCCCCTCAGCGCGCGATGAGAACGTCCGTCTGTATCTCCAGGAAACCGATGGGCGTGCTTGCGTTGAAATCACTCGTCTTAACAAGGGACAACGGGCCCATAGCCAGCCCCTTTCCGACAAGAAAGGAAGGGAGTAAGCATGTCGTTTGGCCACACAAACCTCATCGACATCACGGAGTATTCCGCCGAAGACATCATGACGATTCTTCGCACGGCCCAAAGCTTCAAGGCTGTTAACGAGCGGCGCGTGAAGAAGGTTCCCACCCTCAAGGGTTACACCGTGGTGAATATGTTCAACGAGCCCTCAACGCGCACGAAGAGCTCCTTCGAGCTTGCTGAAAAGCGCCTCAGCTGCGACACGATGGCATTCGGGGGGACTTCCACTTCTACCGTCAAGGGTGAAAGCCTCGTGGATACGGTGAAAACGCTTTGTTCCTATAAGATCGACTGCATCGTAGTGCGCGATCATCATGCGGGTGCGCCGTACAAAATCGCCCAAACATCGGGTCTTCCTGTCATCGATGCGGGGGATGGAAAACACCAGCATCCTACGCAAGCGCTTCTCGATTTGTATTCTATCTGGGAAAGGAAAGGAACACTTGAGGGCTTGCACGTTGGCATTGTGGGCGATATCAATCATTCTCGTGTGTGCGGCTCTTTGATTCCCGCGCTGAAAATCATGGGCGCATGCGTCACGGTTATCGCGCCGGCCACGCTGCTTCCCGCACGTCCTGATGTTTTAGGCATCGATCATGTTGCCACCAATATCGAGGAAGTCTTGCCTGAACTTGATGTTGTCTATATGTTGCGCATTCAGATGGAGCGCATCGAGGATGCGCCTTTTCCCAGCTTGCGCGAATATAGTTTGCTCTACGGCCTGAATAGAGAGCGTGAACGCTTTATGAAAAAAGACGCCCTTATCTGCCATCCGGGCCCCATTAATCGTGGTATTGAGCTTGATAGCTATATGGCCGATCATCCGCAGCGCTCAGTGATTCTCGATCAGGTATATGCGGGCATTTTGACGCGCATGGCTGTGCTCTATTTGCTGTTAGGAGGCAATGATGGCGCTGATTCTTAGGAATGTCAGGGCGGTTGACCCGCAGGTCGATTTGGACGAAGTGTGCGATATCCTGATCGAAGAGGGCAAAATTGCACGTATCGGCCATGGTCTTGTGAAAGAGGGCGCCGATGAGCGCGATATGACGGGCAAGGTGGCGGTGCCCGGTCTGGTGGACATCCATGTTCATTTGCGTGAGCCGGGATATGAGTGTAAAGAAGACATTCATTCGGGGACGCGCGCGGCCGCCCATGGTGGCTTCACTGCTGTCTGC
>CAYFWL010000007.1:20000-28953 GCA_964346845.1 uncultured Eggerthellaceae bacterium
CCAACACGTCACCGGTTACCGACACGGCTTTGGCTGTTGAATACACCAAAGCACGGGCGAAAGAGGTGGGTGCGTGCCGTGTTCATATCGCGGGAGCCTGCACCAAGGGCCTCAAAGGCGAAAGCTTAGCCGAGATGGGGGATATGGCGCTCCATGGGGCGGTTGCCTTCACCGATGACGGTCGGGGGGTTCAAGCTGCCGGCATGATGCGCCGCGTTATGGATTACGCGGTGCAGTTCGGAAAGGTCGTGATGAGCCACTGCCAGGATGAAAGCCTGGTTGGATCGGGGCAGGTAAATGAGGGGGCTGTCTCCACGCGCTTGGGTGTTGCAGGATGGCCTGCCGAGGGGGAGGAGCTGCAGATTCAGCGGGATATTGCCCTGAGCCGCCTGACGACCTGCCCTTTGCATGTGCAGCATATCTCAACGGCGCGGGGGCTTGATGCGATACGTGCCGCCAAGGCGGAGGGCTTGAAGGTAAGCTGTGAGGTTACGCCGCATCATCTGTTCCTGAACGAAGATGTGATCGATGCCCGCTATGACACCAACTTCAAAGTGAACCCGCCTTTGCGCACGCATGACGACAACGAAGCGCTTATTGCAGGTCTCGTTGATGGTTCGATCGATGTGATCGTAACCGATCATGCGCCCCACGCTGCGTACGAGAAAGACCGCGAGTTTGAGCTGGCTCCCTTCGGTATGACGGGGATCGAAACCTCATTGGGTCTTGTTCTGAGCAACTTGGTGAATCCGGGTGTTATTTCCTGGCAGCGTATGGTTGAGCTTATGGCGATTAAGCCGCGCGAGATTTTGCGCGTTGAACCGGTAAGCTTTACACCGGGAAGCACGGCCGATATCACTCTGATTGACCCGCAGCTTGCTTGGACGGTGCGCGAGGAGGATTTTGAATCGAAAGCTTCAAACTGCGCCTTTGTGGGAATGCATTTGCTTGGTCGTGCCACCGATGTGTACGTTGGCGGCTGCGCTACTATGCTTAATGGGCTGGTAAGTGATTAGAAAGGGGAGAAATGGCGCTTATTGATGAAAAAACGCGTGTTGTGAGCAATGAAGCTGCAGGGCCACGCCTCTTTTACCTGGTCTTGGAAAGCCCCCGTATCGCGCCTCTCGTTAAGCCGGGACAGTTTGTCCATTTGAAGCTCAACGGTTTTGGGGAGCATATTCTTCGGCGTCCTTTCTCGGTTTTCGACACCGACCCTGAGGCGGGCACCTTGACTATTCTGTACCAGGTGGTAGGCGAGGGAACGCGCTTTATGGCAGAGGTTCGTCCTGGCCATGAGTTTGATCTCATCGGCGCAATCGGTCGTGGCTGGACTATTCCTCACGCAGGCATGCGTGTTTTGGTTGTCGGCGGCGGTGTTGGCGCAGCTCCTTTGTTTATGCTCTCCAAGCAGGCAAAAGAAGCGGGCGCAAGCGTCGATGTCGTGCTGGGTGCTGCCACGAAAGAAGCTCTCGTAACCCTTCCGTTTTTCCAGACAGAACACAAGGATGCCATCTGTTGCGCTACCGATGATGGTAGTTTTGGCTTTGCCGGTTTTTGCACTGAACCGACGAAGGAATTGCTCGCTCAGAATACCTATGACAAGATGTTTGTGTGTGGACCCGAGCCGCTCATGCGCACGATTGCAGGTATAGCCGCTCAAGCTCATCTCGCCTGTGAGGTGTCGATGGAAAAGCGCATGGCGTGCGGGGTGGGTGCTTGTTTATCGTGCATTGTTGAAACTGTCGAAGGACGCAAGCGTGCCTGTGTCGACGGCCCTATCTTCGAGGCGGATAAGGTGGTGTGGTCATGACGGTGAAAATGCAGGTAAATCTGGGCGGACTCATCATGCGTAATCCCGTTACAGTGGCCTCAGGTACCTTTGCCGCAGGGCGCGAGTATGCTGATTTTGTCGATCTCTCGCGTTTAGGCGCGGTGACGACAAAAGGCGTATCCCTTAACGGCTGGGCAGGAAACGACACACCGCGCATCGCCGAGACACCGAGCGGGATGCTGAACTCAATCGGCTTGCAAAACCCCGGCGTTGATGCTCTCATTGCGAGCGATATTGCCTGGTTGGCAACGCGAAATGTCCCCTGTATCGTAAATGTTTCGGGTCATTCGGTCGATGAATATCGAATGGTTGTTGAGCGTTTGGAAGAATGCGAAAACGTGCATGCGTACGAAATCAACATCAGCTGCCCCAATGTCCACGGAGGTGGTATGACGTTTGGCTGCGTGCCCGATAAGGCGGCAGACGTTGTTCGCTCCTGCCGGAACGCAACGAAGCGCCCCCTGATTGTGAAACTGACTCCCAATGTGACCGATATCACCGAAATTGCTCGTGTTGCAGAAGCGGAAGGCGCCGATGCCCTTTCACTGATCAACACGCTTTTGGGGATGGCGATCGATGCCCGCTGTCGCAAGCCCCTGTTGGCCCGTGTCGTGGGAGGCCTTTCGGGACCTGCGGTGAAGCCAGTGGCCCTGCGTATGGTGTGGCAGTGCAGCCATGCGGTGCAGATTCCCCTTGTGGGTATGGGCGGTGTGACAACGGGCATTGATGCCGTTGAGTTCATGCTCGCCGGTGCCACTGCCGTTGCTGTTGGAACGGCGAACTTCATGAACCCTCGCGCTACCATTGACGTGCTTGAGGGTATTGAGGCGTATTGCGAGGAACAGGGTGTGCAGGACGTGAACGAGCTCATCGGCGCTCTTAAGTGCTAGGAAGGAGAGGCAAGTGCAGCATTACAAGGAGGTAAAGCCAGCGGAGCGTGTTATCGTCGCTCTCGATATGCCAGCTGATGACGCCTTGGATCTGGCTCAAAAACTCCAAGGAGAGGCGCGCTGGGTTAAGATCGGCATGACGCTTTTTTATAAGGAAGGCCCCGCCTTCGTTCAGAAGTTCAAAGACTTAGGCTATAAGGTATTCATCGATTTAAAGCTCTACGATATTCCTCACCAGGTCGAGAGCGCTATTGGGAACCTGGTCAGCGTCGGTGGCGACATGATTACCCTCCATAGCTCTGGGGGTGTTGAAATGATGTCTGCCGCGCAAAAGGCTGTTGAGGCGGCTGCAAGGGAAGGCGAGATGCCCTTGACGCTCGGTGTTACTGTTCTGACCAGCATGGATGATGGGACCCTTCAGGAAATAGGCATCACTCGCACGGCTTCTGAGCAGGTATTGCTCTTGGCTGCGCTTGCCAAGCAGGCGGGTCTTGCCGGTGTTGTCTCATCCCCGTGGGAGGCCAAGGAGCTTCGTTCTCTGTTGGGTGACTACGCCGCCATCGTTACCCCAGGTATTCGCCCGGCGGGCGCTGATGCGGGCGATCAAAAACGTATTGCTACGCCTGCTTTCGCCCTTGAGCAGGGGAGTTCTCATATCGTGGTTGGACGTCCTATCACGAAGTCTTCCAGCCCAGTAGAGGCGTTTCGTAGCATCGTCCGGGAGCTCGAAGAGGCCCGGATTTAGAAAACTTATGAACAAATGTGGAATCGAGTGATTATTTTCCTTGTATGAGCTGGGAGTTTCGTGTAACATTTACAACTGCGTTCTCGAGCACTGCTTATGAATGCGTTGATACTCACAGCCAAGTATTTGGTGTAAAATCGCGGAACAGTTAGGAAAAAGGAGAAAAGAATGGCAATTCCTCAGTTGACTCCTGAAGAGCGCGCACAGGCTCTGGACAAGGCAAAGCAGGCTCGTGCTAAGCGTGCCGAGGTCCGTGAGCAACTCAAGTCGGGCAAGATTGCGCTTGCCGATGTTATCGCTCAGAAGGACGATGAAGTGATTGGTCGTATGAAGGTTTCCACTTTGATCGAGACCCTTCCTGGTTACGGCAAAGCCAAGGCCGAGAAGATTATGACCGAGCTCAGCATTGCAGATAGCCGCCGCCTGCGTGGTTTGGGCGAGCGTCAGCAGGCCGCTCTGCTGGAGCGTTTGGGCTAAATTGTGCCTTCTCAGCTCTTTGTGATTTCCGGGCCATCAGGTGCTGGTAAAGGCACGCTGGTGGCTCGACTTGTGCGCGAGGTCCCCGGAGTTTGGCTCTCGGTATCTGCTACGACACGTACGCCCCGCGAAGATGAAATCCCCGGTGTTTCCTACGTGTTCATGACGGTCGATGAGTTCAAAAAAGGCATCTCTGAGGAGGGGTTTTTAGAGTGGGCGCGGTATAACGAAAACTATTATGGTACGCCGCTTGCCCCTATCAAAGAGCATTTGGCTTCGGGTGATTCGGTTGTTTTGGAGATCGAGGTCCAGGGCGCTTTTCAGGTTAAAAAGCTATTTCCTGAGGCGTGCCTGGTCTTCATCGAACCCCCTTCTATGGAAGAGCTTCGGCGTCGCTTGCAAGCTCGCGGGACCGAAACCGCAGAAGTCATCGATGCGCGTATGAACACTGCGAAGGATGAAATGGCTCGTCGTTTTGAATACGACGTCTGTTTGGTTAATGACGACCTCGATGAGACAAGCAAAAAATTAGCCGCTCTCGTCCGTGGTCGATAACGAGTATTTTGGAGCAAAACCATGAGTTTGATTGAACCTAAGATTTACGAGCTTCTTGATCGTACCGAAAACGATCGCTTCCTGCTCTGCTCTATTGCCGCTAAGCGTGCGCATGATATTAACGACATGATGCGCGGCCAGCGTGATCGTGCAGCTGCTCAGGCGCTGTCTGTGCAGGTTGCCCGTGCGGCTGACAAGAAACCGCTTTCAATCGCTTTTTCTGAAATATGCGAGGGCGATGTTTCGTATGATGCCGAGACCATCGATCTGAAGGCAAACTAGCAAAGCAATGGGTGATTTTCAACGAATCTGCCTGGTTCATTATCACGAAATCGGTCTGAAGGGCAAGAATCGCTCGAGTTTTGAGATGCGCTTGCTGAAAAACATTGAATCGTTGCTGCAGGGTTATCCGGTGGTGACGATTCAACGCATTTCAGGACGTCTTTGTGTTTTTCTGAGCGAGGGAATAGACCTTGCTGCCCACAGTGAAGTAGCTCGCTTTATCGCAGACATCCCCGGTGTCGCACGGGTTTCCTTCGGCTTCAAGTGCGCCCGTACCATTGAGGCTATGACCGAGGCGGGTCGTGTGGCTATGGCTGAGTCGGGTCGTTTCGAGAGCTTCAAGGTTGCTGCGCGTCGAAACCATACCGATTTCCCGATCAATTCTATGGAGATGAACCGTATCATCGGCGGTGCTTTGAGTGATGCTTTCCCCCAGGTTAAAGTTCAGATGCTTGATCCCGACCTGACCGTGGGCATCGAGGTGGTGCAAGCCTCGTCCTACGTGTATGCTCACAGCATCCGCGGTATCGGGGGCTTACCTGTTGGTAGCTCCGGGCGTGTTATGTGTCTTATGTCTTCGGGTATCGATTCTCCCGTCGCTACATGGCGCATGGCGCGACGTGGTGCCGTGTGCATGGGAATCCATTTCTCGGGTCGTCCTCAGACCTCCGACACGAGTGAATATCTGGTCGATGATATCGCCCATGTTCTGGAGAAGACGGGGTGCATCGCGCGGATCTATGTGGTGCCTTTCGGTGACTACCAGCGGGAAATTTCTCTGAAAGTTCCTCCTCGTCTGCGTGTCATCATGTATCGGCGCTTGATGTTTATGGTTGCGGAACGCCTTGCACGCAAGCTGCATGCTGGTGCCTTGGTAACCGGTGAAAGCCTTGGTCAAGTCGCTTCTCAGACGCTCGAAAATATTCGGGCAACCGATTCTTCCGTTGAGATGCCAATCTTTCGGCCGCTTATTGGCACCGATAAGGTGGACATCATCAGCGATGCCCAGAAATTGGGGACCTTTGATATTTCTTCCCAGGATGCGCCCGATTGCTGCACTTTGTTTATGCCGCGTAGTCCCGAAACGCATGCAAAGATGGAAGATGTTCTAGCGGCAGAGGCCCTGCTTCCCCTTGATGAGTGGATTCCTGAAATCATGGAAAAGCTTGAGCGCCATGACTATCAATGTCCCGCATGCAGATAGAGTTGTGCGACGTGTTTTGCCCCTAGTCTGCAGATAGAATGCTTTGGAGGGGTTTCAAGGAGGCTTTGGCCTCCTTTTTTATGTGCAAAGGTGGATATGATAGGTTTTTGAGGACGCTTTGATAGCCGCATGAGTACAATCTGCTTGCTTTTTGATCCTGTTTTGATAGCTCTGCCCCTTAGATTCCTTCTTAAGAGGAAAGAGGAATCTATGCAGCTACCGCGTAAACGCTTCGTTCGAAAAATCCTTCTTGAGGTGGATCGCCATAGTCGTCTTGTGAAAATCGCATGTTATGGCGCAGGCGCACTTCTCCTTGTGGCTTTTGGTGTAAGAGGCCTGCCAGGCCAGATTTCCGTATATGATGTCAATCGTGATTCGTCCGCTTACGCCGAAAGCGGCGAGATTCTTGAAAAGCAGGAAGCAGATGACCTTCTTTGCGTCTATGTGTGTGGGCGGGTGCGTGAGCCGGGTGTATATTACGTAGCACGCGGTTCTCGCGTCTGCGATGTGGTTGAAAGCGCTCAGGGGCTCCAAGGAGATGCCGCCGTTGAGGCCTTGAATCTGGCTCGTGAGGTACGAGATGGCGAGCAGATCATTGTTCTTTCCAAAGAGGAGCTGTCAAGCCAAAGTTCGGGAAATGCTTCCGGCGGGACCGCTCTCATCAATATAAACAGCGCCTCGAACGAGCAGCTTCAGCAGCTCCCCGGCGTGGGGCCTTCTCTCGCTCAGCGTATCGTGACCTACCGTACGACACAGGGTGCGTTTACGAACGTTGATGATCTGAAGAAGGTTTCGGGAATCGGAGATAAAAAACTCGAGTCGTTGCGTGATTATATTTGCATTTAGGTAATCATGAGCGATTCTTTGCAACTTCTGCCCTTTGAGCCCTTGTGCAGGTATTCTCGCGTATCGGTTGTTTTGGCTTCAGCGGTGTCGTTTTGGGCATGCTGCGCTGCCTTCTACTGGCTCGGGCGGGTTATTTCGCGCCCTGAATGCCTTTGCTTTGCAGGACTGATCCTTCTTGTATCGTTGACGCTTGCATTCGCTGCGCGAAAAGCTCGCTCTTTTCCGTATTTCGTCGGGGCGGTACTCCTCGCGATTTCGTGTTGCGGCACAGCCGCTGGTTTAGCCGGTGCGGGACATATGCACGATCAAAGGGAGATGCTTTTCAATTCTCCTGAAAAAGATACGCTTCATCGGTGCTACCTGCTCGTCCTTGCTGATTCTCACGTGAACGACACGGGGTCATACGCTGACTGCTTGCTTGTATCTTCCCAAAAGGGTCTTTTGAAACTGCGTGTGCAGTGGAAGGATGATGAGCAGCACTTTTTTGGAGAAATTTCAACCGCTACGCTTACTTGGAGTCCTGCAGGAGATCAGCAAAGCGATTCCTTTTGGGCAAAAGGTTTGCTTGCATGGGGCCGATGCACGGATGAGGATGTAAGGATTTCATGGCTTACTCCCTTTGCTGAGTCACGAGCGCGCTTTATCGAGACGGTCTCTTCGCTTCACCAGGAGAGTCAAGAGACAGCCCTTTTATTGGCTTTGGCCTCTGGTTCGCGCATTGGACTGCAGGGAACAACGCTCTACCGGAATTTTCAAACCACGGGCTTAGCCCATATCGTCGCAGTAAGCGGAGCGCACCTGAGTCTTATCGTAGCACTTGTCGGCAGCTTTCTCACTCGTTTGCGCATAGCGAAAAAACGGCGTTTAGTCCTGAGCGTTGCATTCGTTGCTTTGTTTTTGTTCTTATGCGCCTTTCCCCTCTCAGCGTTTCGTGCTGCCCTTATGACAACCTTCGGATGCGCCTCTTTCTCTGTTCAAAGAAGGCCAGCGGCACAAAACGCCTTAGGGATAGCAATCTTCGTATGCCTCATCATCGATCCAAGTACATCGCTTTCGGTATCGTTTGCTTTATCGGTGCTTTCAACCCTGAGCATTATTTTACTTGCGCCGTGGATAAATCGCGTGCTTTCCCAGGTGTTTACCAGAGGGGCTACGGTGCGCGAGAATCTCTCGTTAACGCTTTCTGCTTGCGTCGGCTCACTTCCGCTCACGGTCGGTCTCTTTGCACAGCTTTCCCTGATTGCCCCGCTTTCAAATATGGTGATAGGACTTGTCTTCGCACCGCTTTGCGCTTGCTGTATCGCGTGCCAGATAATCTTTGCGGTGACGGGGATGCTCCCTCAAGGAGTGTTCTTGCTCGCTTGGGGTTTTTGCAAGCTAACGATATTTCTGGTGAATGCGCTCGCTTCAATACCCTATGCCGCCGTGCCGTTTCAGGGGTCGGTGGTGGGTGGTTTGGCCCTGAGCGCGACAAGTGTAGGTGCTCTTGTTGTGCTACAAAGGCTGCGGCTCACGAGAAGATTCAAGAAATATCTCTTCGTTTCGAAAAAGTTGCTCCTTTCTCTGCTCGCTGTCGGTATATGCTGTTTGTTTTCCAATGTTCTCGTCTTAGGAAAGGGCACTGATGCCGTTGTTCTTTCGACCTTGGATGTGGGCCAGGGAGATGCACTTCTTATCCAGGATGGGCAGTCGGTCATCATGGTTGACACAGGAAACCAAGAGCTGGCACTGAAAAAGGCGCTGGCAAAACAAGGAGTGACCCATTTGGATGCACTTTGCATAAGCCATCCTGATGATGATCATTGCGGTTCTTTGGAAGCGCTTCTCAGCGTGGTAGAGGTCTCGACGATCTTTGTGGCAAAACCTCTGCTTGATTGCTCATGTACGAAATGCAGTGAACTGAGAAAGACGATCAAAACGCACGAGTGTTCTCTGCAAGGACTCGAAGTGGGGGATATTCTGAGCACCCAACACTGCACCCTACGGGTGCTTTGGCCGCGTGCCTTCACCGAGGAAGGAGGGAATCAGGATAGCTTTTGCTTCAAGCTTGATGTTGATGTCGACGATGACGATACATCAGATTGTTGTGCCCTTTTAGTGGGGGATGCTGAAGCTGAAACACT
>CAYFWL010000008.1:0-27958 GCA_964346845.1 uncultured Eggerthellaceae bacterium
GTAGGTCGGCATTGGAACCCACGAAGTAGTGCGGAAAGATATCCACAAAGTCAATGAGGCGCCCTAGGGTATCCCCATCGATATGCATAGGACGATGATCGGGGCTTATGACAATGCAGTGCTCGCGATAATAGGAATAGGGCGAATACTGCAAACCCCACTGCTCGCCGCCCAAGGGAATTTTTACCGTACGCAGGTTTTGCCGCGCCGGATGGTCGCCATGAGCGTTGCCCGGCAGACGCCCGTGATAGCCTTCGTTTTCCAGACACAGCTGACAAGCGGGATAAGCAACAAATCCCTGATCCGATAATCCGTCTCCCCCTGCCGATACGTCCACCAAACGAGCGATGTCACGCGGATCCTTTTCTGGCTTGGACAGGTTGATCGTGATTTCCAGCTTGCCCCATTGGCTTTCCCCCGTCCAGCAAAGATTGCGCGCGCAGGCACTTTGGCGGATATAGGCGGAATCGATACCCAGCTGATACAGATAGCCGCAAGCTTTGTGCGAACCGCACTTCTCAAGAAGAGCACGAAAGATGGCATCAACCTGGGATGGACGCGGCATGATCAGGTTCATAACCGCAGCGCCAAAACACTCTTCGGCGGCAAGACTTTCTGAAACCGCACCTTGAGCGCAGGCAAGCAAAAACGCCTCATGTAAAAGTTCGTCAATGCCGAGAACGCCCCTTTCTCTATCCCGACCGGGACCTTCATCCTGATCAGAATCTCGGACACACCCATCGCATCCCATCAGGGCTAAGAGCTGATTGAGGGTCCAGCGACGATCACCCTGTTCCATCAACCCCTTTTCTTGAGCGTAATCAAGCAGTGCTTCAATCACCGAAAACGCGTTTACGAAATCCATGAAGCATGAGCTCCCTTCGGTGAAAAATCAAGCACCAGCGATGAACCTTCGCCAAAAAAGCCGTCCATAGCGCAGATAAACTCATCGACAAAACCAAGTGGGACATAGACCTGGATGCTGCCACCGAAACCGCCGCCATGAATGCGACTTGCCCCCCGCACAAACCCTTTTCGGGAAGCGTCTGAAAGCAGCTTATCGGCAAAAGCAAGGGCTACAAGCGCTGGCTGTTCCGATGCTCCAGGCATCTCCACATTACGCAGATAGTTTGCCGATGACGCCGCAGAAAGCCTGGTCATCTCTAAGAAGTGTTCTGTTTCAGCCGCTTCTAGGGCTTTCACGCGCTCTTGCACCAGAGCGGTTTCGTTGTAGTAGTGAAAAGCGCGCAGTACCGCCCTATCTCCCAACTGCTGGCGCAGCTGGGGCAGCGTGTCAAGAAAAAGCTCTCGGGGAACATCCGCCAAACGATCGGCTTCGAAACAAGCTGCCACCGCTCTCATATCAGTAGGAATCTGGGCGAAAAGCGGCGTTGCTGCAGCATGGTCAGCATGAAGATCGACCAGCACGACCGCAAGACCTAGACGTCTGAAATCAGCATTGAGCACCCGCACCAAAGGCACCTCTGAATCGGCAAAGTCGATGTGGGCGATACCTCCCAAAGCGATAGCCGTCTGATCCATACGACCGCAGGGCTTGCCAAAGTAGTCACACTCCGCACGCTGGGCGCTGAACGCTAGCGCCGACGCATCAAAGGACTCCTGAAAAAAGAGCAGGTTGGCAAGAACCGCGCTCATCATCTCGAATGAGGCCGACGAAGAAAGCCCACCGCCCACAGGAAGGGCGCTTTCCACCTGCACATCAGCACCGAAAAGCACTTCGACAGGAGCCTTCGATGCGCGCCACAGCTGCTGCAAGACACCTATGAACAGGGCTTTCGGTGTCCCCCGCAAATCAGGAGAAGGGTCTTTCTCCGCAATAATCTCGCCTAACTCCACCAAAAAAGGCTTAAATCCTTCCGTGACGACGCGCAGACAGTCCAAGCCGTTACGCGTAGCCCGTGCAGAAATACCCGCCGAGAGAGCACCGGTAAGCACCATGCCACCTTGGTGATCAACATGATTTCCCGCCAGCTCAGTACGCCCCGGTGCAAAAGCTTGAGCAATCGCGCTGTCATGCGAGAAAAAGCCTCGAAAAGCATCTTCCACGATCAGTATGCCTCCCGCGCGCTCTGAGCCTTCTGCACACCTTGCGCCTCCCGCATCACCTGCGCCGAGCGCATGAGGTCTAAGGCCTCCTGGAATTCCGCTCGCTGAGATTCGTCCCACACGCCCATATCATCGGAAGTAAGCAAGACGCCCCCGAAACACGCAGCACCCGCGAAGAGCATCGCGCGCTGCTCTTCGGTCATTTTCGCAGGTGAAACATAGACCACATCAGGGTCATTGACAAAGGCGCGCCCCTGGAGCGGCGCACGATAGACGGTGTTCCCCAAACTGTTTTTAGAGCTCACGCGTTCGCGATCGATAACGCGTTGGACAAACGGACCATCCCATTGACTGGAAACATCGCAGCCGATACGGCAGTACTCAAAGCACCCAAAAGCTGAGGCTATCGGTACGCCGCAGCCTAAAATAAGCGCGTCTCCCGCCGCCTCGCGCAAAAGCGCCGCCGCGTCAAACATGAGCTGACCGCGATTCATCCCCCCCATGGGGAAGCATGCACGCCGCGTACAGAAAATCGAGTTTCAGCAGGTCAAAGCCTTGTTCAACCATGCTTTGCACACATGTTCGCACATAATGACGCACTTCAGGGTTCAGGCTGTCTAAGGCATACGAACCACTCCAGTGGCTACCAGCGCGCACCGCGTTGCCCTGCGTATCACGCAAAAGCCAATCTGGATGCTGCGCAAAGAGGGCTGAATCTGCCTCACAAACGAAAGGAGCCATCCAAAGACCTGGCAGAAATCCTGCCGCACGAATCTTTTCAACCAGAGGCGAAAGGCCTACGGGAAACTTCTCCTTGTCTTCGCTCAACCAGTCGCCCACCAGACAGTAGCCATCATCGATTTGATACAGACGCTGAAAACCCTCGGTGTTCAGGAACTTAAACGTCGCCTCACAGGAAGCTAAATCGTAGGAAAGCGTTTCTTCTGAGATATCATCGTAGTGCCGATACCAGCTGGAATAACCTGTCAACAGCGGTGCCGGTCGTGCAGACATGTCCTGCAAGGCGAACCAATGCGCAAAAGCCTGATCCGGCGTGGGCGCCTCAATGAAGGCAAGCCGCAACAATGTGACCTCTTGACCTGCAGCAACGCTTTCAAGGGGCACTTCAGGAGTAATGGTGAACGCCTGTTTGTCGTAGTCCATCGCTAGCTTGGTGAAGCCGTTACGCTCATCCAAACTAGCGACCAGCAGACAGCGGGATGCCTGCTTTCGCGCCGTCAGGTAGGCAAAAGTCCATCCGTGGCGCACGCCCGGCTTGTTAGCGTACTCGGTGAAGCGATAGTCACCGGAAGCATCGACAAACCAGGTATCAATAAGGGCCTGCGGCGTTCCTTCCAAGCCACGAAGACGAGCGCGCGGATCCACCTCATGGGTATCGGTCCAACTCTGCCAGCCATTAAACAGCACCTTCTCCTCATCCGAGAAGTCATGCGAACAGGTCAGAACACAGCTATGCAGGGTCAGGGGAACACGAGGCACGAGGTGCAACGCCAGCTCTTCCCCCCGGCGTTGCCAACTGAGACTCAATGCATCACGATGAAAGGTTTCGCCCTCAGAAGCTCCGTCGAGGGACAAACGCACAAGCGACCGACAAAAGGGGCTATCCTCATGTGCCTCTTTGTTTGTCGCCTGGTCGAAGGCAATAACCTGGTCAAAGGCAATATCTACATGATCTAGCAGCATGGTAGTTACCCCTGTTTTTCCTGAAATTCCTTAATGATCGCAAAGGTTTCTTTCTCGTTATACCTCAGAAACACCAGGCCGCCCGCCAAACAGAACAGCGCTGCCACTGCTGCCGTGAGACGATAACCAAAACCTGCCGTTCCCACCAGGGCAATACTGGTGAAAGCCGCCATAGACACTGCCTGCCCCAGCTTCATTGCAAAGGTTCGGGCAGCATAGAACATGCCCTGGCGCGCATCGCCCGTGGTGATGGCATCGGCTTCGGCAATATCAGCAATAACCGCCTGGGGAAGAATGCCCAGAATGGCCATCGGAACCGCCGCCATGACAGAAACGATAACGCCCCAGATTATACCCGAGATACCAAAACCACCCACCAACGTCGTAACGCCAAAGGTGCAGGCAAACCAGACGAAAGCAGCGGCAACCAGCTTCTTTTTACCCGTACGCTTGGCGATCATATTGACTGGCGCATACAAACATACGCTGATAATGGTCATAAGGATGAAAAACACCGAGGTCATACCATCATCCAAGCCCATAAGCTCGGTGATATAGAAGGCCAACCCTGTTTGGAACATAGTCAGAGCAATCCAATACAGCACATCAGAAGCCACAAAAATGCGAAACTGCTTGTTCGAGAAGGTCTTTTTCAGGCTCTCCCCCATATCCAACGCCGATGGCGTAGTTTCGGCATAGGTCTTTTCATCGATAAGAAAGGTGGGGATCATCATACAGATAACCGCCACCACCGACAGAATGCCAACCGTCAAGCGAAACGCGTTGGTGAAACCCAAAGAAGGCTCAAAAAGAGCCGAGATATTGGGAATCACATAAGCAAACGCAGTGCCGAAAAAGTAGGTGAAGCTGATGAAGGTCGATACGTTCACCCGCGCCGTCTGCGTGCGGCCCAGTTCGGGGATAAGGGCGTTATACGGTGTGCAATAGCAGGTAATGGCCAGATAAAACAGCAAGACCGACACGGCAAGCCATACGTTGTTCAAGATGCTCACGTCATCTATCGGCGTGCAGAAAACCAGCACGGTGCATACACCCAAGGGAATGGCCGCAAAGCGCATGAAGGGAATGCGCCGACCTAGCCGATGACGACAACAGTCGGAGCGAGAAGCAATAAGGGGATCGGTAAAAGCATCGAAGATGCGCCCGCTTGCCGTAATAAGACCAAGAACGGTAAGTCCCAGCACCACGGCACCCTGGGTGATGAACAGCGTATGCCCCTGCTCCAGGAGACTTTCGCCCGGCTGGTAGAAATATACCAGCCAGTTGTTGATAATACCCGACATCATGGACCACCCCAACTGTCCGATGGCGAAAATCCAAAGAATCTTAGTGCCGGCGACCTTGATACCGGGTGTCTTTTCGCCTTTTGCGACCTCGGGGCACCCAGCCTCCTGCATGATTGTTCCCATAGTGCTCCTTGTTGTGTGTGCGCAGTCGTCAAGACGGCACATCATTTCGTTTTATGCCCCCGCATTTTACCCTAGGCCGCGTGCAAAACGAGCACAATAAAGCCCACGTGGGGGTCTAAGGCGCGCTACAATGAAGAAAAGGCGTTATCGAGCAAAGGATTTTGCATGAAACAAGCACGCTTTCCTGAACGGGAAACCTCCGCAGCAAGCGATAGTGCTCCTTCGGGTGCAAGCACGCCCGACCCCGCCGCCATGATTTTTGGCAATGTCATCGACTAAAAAAAAAAAAAAAAGGCCTGCAGGGGTGCTGCCGTCAACATAAAGCGCTTCGGCGACGATACCTCCTCTACCTATCATCTAAGGGCAGAGGATGCTCCCGTCATTGGTCAGAGGCTCGGCGTGCGCTGGCTCAAACTGGACGGGAAAAACGCCGAAGCGGCCAACAGGGCAGCCCAAGTGGGGAGTTCGCATAAGCTGGATCTTTATGCCGACGCAAAGATGACCCGCATGATTCAGCCGGCGATCCCCACCGACCGATTCGTTGGAGAGGCTTCAGGAAAATCCCTGGTCGTAGGTACTATCCGCATGGGATTTGGCCATTATCGTATCGCCATAGCCATGGCTTCGGCCGCGCACGCCCTCGGGTTTGTGCCCTACTGGTATGATTTATGCGCCTTTGAGGGAACCACCTGCAGCAGGATCATCAAGGCATCCAACAAGTTGTATTCCCTGGGATCACGTCTCAGCCAAAAGCTAGCGCCATTTAATGCCCTCTACTGGGAGCCACTGAACTCCGAAGGCTTCCGCCAGTTGAGCTACAATGCAGGAGATTTGAAAAACGCCCAGCTCATGACGGCTGTTTTTGGAGATTTACCCAAGGAGGTGCCCTTTATCGGCACCCATGCTTGGACCGCCCAGGCCGCCGTAGCATCAGGACTCACCCAGGTGGTAAACGCCATCCCCGACAACTGGCCCATGGCACTTCATCTGGCGGAAGGCTCTCTCCATACAGTACAAACGCCTAGCTCGTATGTGGGTTACCGCATGCTGCGAGGCATGGCGAAACACCCCCTAAAACCCCTGCCTAAGGAAGCGCTTGTCAACGTCGGACACTATGTTGACCATGAGCTGGTAGCGGGTATCCCTGCCGACTGCGCGGCCCGCGTGAGGCGCGCTGAGGCGGATGCACCCCTGCGCTACCTGATATGCGTAGGCGGCGCGGGTGTCCAGGTCGACCTAATCGAAGGAATTATAAACCACCTGATTCCTCTGGTAGAAGCCGAGAAGGCAGCTCTTTTCATCAATGTGGGCGACCATGAAGATATACTAAAGACCCTTCGGCGTAAGATTCCTGCACTCAAAGGCGCTCTTCACCATGCCGATAATTTCGCCGAAACGGAGACTTTCTGCCAGACGGCAGAGGCGGATGAGGTGACGGGCGTTCACACTTTTTTCCACCGCGATATCTTTGGTGCGGTGTATTCTACCAACCTCCTCATGCGAATCTGCGACGTGCTGGTGACCAAACCCAGTGAGCTTGCCTTCTACCCCGTACCTAAATTGATGATTCAGCGTGTTGGCGGCCATGAGGCATGGGGTGCTATTCGTGCTGCCGAATTGGGTGAAGGCAGCTACGAAACAACGAGTCTGGAAGAAACCTGTGCGCTCATCGACCTGCTACAAGAAGATCGCAGCATCGTTGCTGGTTGGTGCGAGGGTATCCAACATGCCCACGACCAGGGAATCTATGATGGTGCCTATAGATGTGTTGAGCTCGCTTCCCGAATGTGACGGTCCGTTGTGATTCGCGAAGAGGAATGTGGCGCAGACCTCAAACGCCTGAAAGCCTGGGTTGCCGCTACGCCGCTTAATTGTCGCGTGACCATTGAACCCTTGCCCGATAGGGTGTTGGGGTCGGTTCGTCTGCCGCGCAGCATTCTGCGCTTCGAAGGCGAGGCGGATGCCTGCGAGCATGCCTATGCCGCATTTTATCAGGCGTTTATGTCTGCCGGCGGCTAGCTGGGCGGGGTGATTTGTGACAGGGGGACAGGTGATTTGTGACAAATCACCTGTCCCCCTGTCACAAATCACCTGTCCCCCTGTCACAAACCGCCCCGCCACAAAGCTATACGTGCAAGGTGGCACGGCTCCCCGCAGGCGTGCTCTCCACCACAATCTGGCGCTCGATAGACTCTTTCAGCTGGTCAACGTGGCTGATAACGCCGATGAGGCGATTATCGGAAGCCAATTTCCCCAGCACTTCAAGAGCCGTTTGAATCTTTTCCTCATCAAGCGAGCCGAAACCTTCATCGATAAACATGGCGTCAACAGAGACTCCACCGGCCGCCTGAGCTTGGATAACATCAGAAAAGCCCAAGGCAAGGGAAAGAGACGCTAGGAACGTTTCGCCACCAGAAAGCGACTTCACATCGCGCTCCTTGCCTGTATCGCGATCAAATACCAGCATCTCCAAACCCGCCTGGCTCCTCTTATTCGAAGCGTCTTCGCGATGGCGCAGAGTATAACGCCCGTTAGAAAGCACCTGAAGCCTCTGATTAGCCGCTTCAAGCACCAACTTGAAGTACACGCCTTGCACGTAGGTTTCAAAGTCAACCTTGCCATGTGCGCCAGGTTTGCGGCCCGTCGCATAATCACAAAGCTTGCTGACAACGGTATACTCCGCCTCGTAGGCACCACGGGAGGTCATGATGCGATCGATGTTCTGAACAGCCAGCTCAGCCTCGGAAATCATAGCCTGGATTTTACCGATGAACTCGTTATGGTTCTTCACACGAGCGCTTAGAGCATCATGATCTTCCATGAGCTGGACCATATCTTCAAGTGCCTTGCCCTTCAAAGCGATCTCCGCCTGCTCAATTGCCCCTTCTTGGCGCAACACCTGCTCCTGCACCTTTGCATATTTTTCCTTTGTTTGGGAAAGAGCGTTCTCTGCAGCATCGAGCTGCTTGCGCTTTGCGTTGAGATCTTTTTGAGCGGCTATCTTGCTCTCAAAGGGCAAATCGAAAGCCTCCAAGCGAGTTTGCACCGCCGCAAAGGAGAGCGACAAGCTGTTCACCTCTGTCTCCCGTTGCTTTATAGCAGCGTCAAGGGTGACCTGTTTTTCCTGATATTCCCGAAGTGCCTCCACAAGCCGCGCCTTACGTTCCCGCTGGGCATGAGCTTTCTTTTTTGCCCGATCGAGAGATTGCACACGCTCTTTAAGCTGCTCCGAGACATGAGACAAAACAGCGGGAATGCTCTCAGGGGAAGACGCATCCGTCCACTCCTGAACGCTTTCCAGGGCAAACGCATAGGCAGAATCAGCCCCGGCACGAGCACCCTGGGATGTCTGCGCGGCTTCGAGAGCCCGAACGCCCGCTTGCTCTGCTTGGCTCTTCAGGGTCTCCACTTCCTCGGCAGAAGGAGCACCGGGCGCACGCTGGGCCAGCAACGGATGCTGGCGAGAGCCACAGACGGGGCACGGTTTGCCCGCTGTCAGATCAGCCGCAAGAACCCCGGCAATCTCGTTGTTGTAGGAGCGCTGGGCATCACGCGCCTTTGCGTTTGCCCGATCGGCGGCATCCTGCAAGCTCAAATAGAAAGCGGCTGCCTTTTCTGCCTCCTGGGCTTTTGTGCACGCATCCTGGTACCGCTTTTCCGCAGCAGAGAGCTTGCCCTGACGATCCACCAAAGCGGCCTCTTCTCTCGCAATGCGCTCTAAGTCGGCATCAACGTTAGGCAGCTGCTCCATTTCGCCCCTATCGCGAACAAGCACTTGAGAAAGATCTTCCCTCTCTTCCCTCTTCTTCTCCAAGTCTATCTTGGCTTTATGCAGCTCAGAAGCTCTTTCATTCACTTCTTTACGCACTGATTCCAGCTCATCGTAACGAGGCAGCGATTGTTCCAACGCGCCAATATGCAGCTTTAAGGCATCTCGTTCAGGACCCTGGGCTTCAAGCGTGCGAAGCGACCGCTCCAGGTTCTCAAACACCGGGCGATTTTTTTCAAGCCAGGCAAGCGCCTGAGCTTTTCCTTCAGCAGCCTGTGCCAGGGATTTTTGCTCACCAATGCGGCGATTCACCACTTCAAGCTTGGCCTGAGCAGCCGTGAGCTCTTCTTGGCCCCGCGCCCTATGATCACGTTCCTCGGCAATCACATCCTGCAGCATCGCACGATATTCGCGAGAGCGGTACGTGCGCTGCGTTTTATCGGCAGCCAAATTTTGCCACACACCGTAAGAGCGGCTGTCTTTGTGCACTTGAACGTGGTCCAAAATGCTTTGCAGCTCGGTGGAGGAGTATTCGAGCTTGTCCTTGAGTGTTTTTTCGTGCGCGCTTAACGCGTTCTGAATTCCCTGGTAGAGCTCGGTCCCAAACACCTTGCGAAAGATGGCGCGACGCTCTTCCGTCTTGGCGTTCAACACCGCCGAGAATTCCCCTTGCGCAATCATGGCAATACGCCCAAACTGAGCGGCGTTCATGCCCAAGAGCTCTTCGATGTATGCCGTGGCAGCGCTGCTTTTCCCCGCGAGCGACTCTCCGGTAACGGTGTTTTGCAACCATACCTCTTCGCTCGCCGTAACGAGCTCAACACGGTTCTTCTGCTTGCCACGTGCCTTATAGCCACCAGGAGCGCGGTAGACGCAATAGCGTACACCCTGATGCTCGAAGTCCAATTTCACGTACGTCGTTTGGTCATCGGCGGCAAAACCGCTCCGCACGCTTTTGCTTTCGCGGACAGACCCGCTCATCTCGCCATAGAGCGCGAACTTGATAGCGTCGAACAGGGTCGTTTTCCCCGATCCTGTAGGGCCTGTCAAAAGGAATAGTCCATGATTCAGTTGCTCAAAATCAATGACGCAGCACTCGGCATAGGCACCAAAGGCGTTCAATTCAAGACGAAGCGGCTTCACCGGCGCATCCCCTCCTCTTCGCGGGAGATGCGTTGCACCACAGCACGCTCCTCATCGGTCAAAGCCTCGCCCGTTTGCTCCTGGAAGAAATCTTCAAACAGTTCGAAACAGGTCTTGGTTTTCATGTCCGACAACGTCATCGTTGCTGATGAAGCGGCAATATCTGCCTCTTCCCAACTGAGCTGAAGCAGATTGGGATAGACCGCTTTAACGCGATTGAATGCGTCATAGGCACTCTGGTCGGTCAGGATTACATGCAGATAGTCTTGGTGGTTACCAGTATCTTTTCCTACCTCGACCTCTTCCAATGACAGAGTGACTTCACGCATGGCGCGCAGCGGCGTCAGAGGGATCTGACGAATTTCCACACGACCGGGAGCACCCAGCTCAACAATGCACGCCGCCTTGTTCTGCTTGATTTCGCTGAAGGAGTATGCAAGCGGCGAGCCTGCGTAGCGACACGTATCGCGGCCAATGCGCTGAGGTCCATGCAGATGCCCCAGCGCCACGTAGTCGAAAGCATCAAACAAACAAGCACCCACATTGTCCAAGCCACCCACGGAGCTTTTGGTTTCCGAATCGGAGCGCTCGGGATCAACGCCCGAAGCCGTAACGAATTGGTGCGCGACCAGAACATGGCGTATTCCCTGTTCAAGAGAATGTTCTTCGAGGGCTACCCGCACGGCATCATGATGGGTCTTGATCTCATCCGCACGCTGGGGAAACGCTGCGCGCACGTCGATGGGGCGTACAAAGGGCAGCAGATGAATCTGGAGAGGGCCCGTATCGTCGGTGAGCGTGAAGGATTCGATTTCCCCCCGGAAGGGCCGTGCCACATGCAAGCCCGATGCCGCCGTGATGGTAGAGAAATATGCCACCTGCTGAGCGTTATCGTGATTGCCCGGAATGACGAAAACGGGAATTCTGCACTGCACGAAGGCCGCAAAGAAGCGCTCCGAGAGCTCCAGAGCTTTCGGGATAGGATTCGTGCGGTCAAAAACATCGCCCGCCACCAAAACAGCATCGACGCCTTCGTCTTCTGCGATGTGGATAAGCTGATCAAAAGCGTGTTCCTGCTCGTCCAGCATGAGACGCTCATGGACGCGTTTGCCGATATGCAAGTCTGCCACATGAAGAAACTTCATACTGCTCCTTATTGCGGGGGCACCTAAAGCCTCGTGCAAGACATGCCCCGATTTTCATACTGGATTCATCATACCGCGCGAGAATGCTAATGCCTGTCCAGGTACGTGGACAGAAGAAAAAAGACTTGTTATGTATGCCCCGCATACAGTATTCGTAGAGCTCAGACACGATGCCGCATTGGGAAAATCACCTATCGTCGAAGACCTAGCCAAAGCTGAGTATGAAATCTGCCTACCTGTCAACTCCTTCCTGGTAAGCATCGATTTCAAGCAGGCTTTTCTTGAGGGGGAACAACCTGAACGGCCTCTTTCTCTACCTCTCTGTAGAACTCAGCGTAAAACTCAGTGTGAGCAGAGAAACCCTGTCCTCTTGCGCTGTACCCGAAAGGCAGCCACTAAAAACGAGCCGCCCCGTAAGGCGGCTCATCCAGCGCTTTCGTCTTGCTCTTGTCCTGCCCTCGCCGAGCACCCTACTCGCGTACCGCGTAGGTCACGTTCGCCCGTGTTCCTTCGCGCACAGGCAGCTCGAACAGGTGATAGTGCTTGTCAAGACAACGTTGCACTTCCCGACAATAGTCGGATGCGGGATCCGCCTCGTCGCCGTACGCAAGTGCCTTGGTAGGACAATCCATCACGCAATACTGCGGATAGCCCTCAGCCAGATTCGGCGCACACTGCGTGCAGCTTTTCTGAAAGATAGGCATCCAATTCATGCGCAGGTTAGGATACATGCCCTGAGGACGATCGATGCCTGCACCTGATCCATTGGTGCGCACAATCACGCGATACTCATCATCGGGCAGGTCATTGCCGACTTTGCAAGCCATAGAGCAGGTCCAACATCCAACGCAACGCTGAAGATCGACCAAAGTTTTCTTAGCCATAACCACATCCTCCTTATGCGTTCTCGTATTTGCGAATGTTGCAGACCGAATCCCAGTAGCAGTCGGTACTACCAACTTCGGTGGCCATGAATTCAATCCAAGAATTGCCAATATGCCCATCGGCAATCCAGTCGTTCCACCATTTGTCCTCGACAGCCGTCGTGGAATCCAGGTTGGGGCACTGATGTACCATTTCGGCATAGGTGCCTTCCTCGAAGTGGCGCTGCCTCCAACCAAACCACACGTGCACCGTACCAGCAGGAACGCACTCGTCAATCTCCAAGCGCGTTACCACATGGCCCCGCTTGTTGTATACCTCAACCTTATCCCCGAACTTGAGGCCCAGTTCCGCAGCATCCTTAGGATTGATACGCGTAGACGGCGTATCGCCCGAAAGCTCCACGGTGATGGGGTCATCCGTGAAGGAAGACTGCATGAAGAAGCGCTGACGACCGGTAAAGAGCTGGAAGGGATGATCGGGGTCTTTACCCAGATAGTTCGGCTCAATAGGATGAGGAATAGCCAAATCGAACTCTTTCAGACGCTCTGCATAGATTTCAAAGCGCCCAGTCTCATTGGGGAAAACTTCGTTGGGGTTCATCCAGGGATTCCAGGGGAATTCAGGAGCGGCGGCACGGATCATCTTTTCCTTTTTCAGGCGCTCGTAGGTGACCTTGGGTTGAATGCCGGCAATCAGGGGATAATCCGTTTCAAGGCGCACATCGATCCATTCCCCAATACTCTTGTCGAAATAATCTCCTAAGCCAACACGTTTTGCCAGTTCAGACCAATACCACACCGGTTCCCGTGGATCGCAACCCTCGGGAGGTTCAATGGCAGGCTCCTGCAACACCAGGTGGTTGTAACATGCGCCCGTAATCAGATCCTCACGCTCGAAGGGCATGCAGTCGGGCAGCACGTAGTCAGCAATCTCGCCGGTATCGGTCATCCAAATGTCGTAATCGACCACTAAGTCCATCTGCGCCACGATATCCAACCAACGCTGGCGGTCGGGCTGCTGGTGCACGGGATTGCCACCCGCAACAATGAGGGCCTTATAGGGGCTGCCAGGAGCCTCGGCCTCTGCAAACCAGTGGGCCATACGAACCGGATTGGACTTACAGCCTGCAAGACCATCAGGCAAAACAATAGCGGTGTCGTTGAAATTGAGCGGGAAGCCCTGCAGCTGCAGACCCTCGATAACACCAGCACCAGGACGGCTGAACTTACCGCAGAGAATACCCAGCAGATGCTGCAGTCGATAGGTTTCATTCGTGTTATGGTAGCGCAAGCCATAACCACTGACGATGAAAGCTTTTTCCGTAGTCGCCCAGTCGTAAGCCAATTTCTCGATGAGATAGGCAGGAATGCCGGTCTTCTCAGCAACGAGCTCAGCAGGATACTCTGCGGCCTTGTCCATCAACTTCTGGAACACCGGGGTAAGAGCAACGCCTTCCCAATCAA
Organism: uncultured Eggerthellaceae bacterium; assembly: GCA_964346845.1. Taxonomy (GTDB): domain Bacteria; phylum Actinomycetota; class Coriobacteriia; order Coriobacteriales; family Eggerthellaceae; genus CAKUOV01. Next base: position 13,607 of record CAYFWL010000008.1, read on the forward strand.
AATGACCCGTCAGCGCCAGATTCTCACTGGGCAGGGCACCGCCCTTGGGAGCGACGGTCATCAAGGACTGAGCGTCGTTGTCGTACACAATGAAGTTGCCGTTCACATCGCGCGCCAGTGTACCGTCGTCATCGCGCACCAGGTAAGCAGCAATAGAGCGACGAATCAGGTAGGGCACGTCGTGCAGATTGTTTTTGATGATGTAATCGATCATAGCCATAGCCAGCTCGCCGTCGGTCGCGGGCTTGATGCCATAGAATTCATCGGCGAAACCAGCGGTCCCATCAAAAATCAGGCCGATGTCCACAATGCGGGCGCCGTGATCCCGTGCCTTAACGAGGTGCTGGGCAAAACGCATCTGGTTCTCAATAGGATTGCAACCCCACACATAAACCAGATCAGTTTCGTCCATAACACGGGGGTCGATAAGCACGTGAGCAGCAGTCGTGCCAACGCTGTAGAACTCCGTGTAGAAAGGACCGTTGTCCAAACCGATGGATTCCATGGGACAAGTCATGCCAAAAACATTGCCAAAACGCTCGGGCATGAGAGCTTCCAGGCTGTATGCAGGGGGAACGCCCGCGCGCAGATTCCACAAAACGAGGGATTGAGGACCATGCTCGTCTCGAATGGCGGCCATTTTGGCGCCAATTTCATCGAGCGCCTGATCCCAGCTGATTTCCTCCCACTTGCCTTCGCCGCGCTCGCCTACGCGCTTCAAAGGCTTCTTCAGGCGGTCGGGATGATAGGGCTGGCGACCCGTCAAGCAACCCTTCTGGCAAATGTGTCCGTCAGCTGCCTCGGGTCCAAAATAATCAACATGCTCCATGCGCACGATTTTTCACAATGGTTTTAAGAGCGCAGTAGTCGTGATCGCCCCAACCGGGACACGCGGTGTAGACGAAAGACTCTCCTTCTCTAAGCATACACACAACCTCCTCTTCCCTTCATACTCTCTTGCTGTGGCACCTTTGACTGCTCTTTTAAGCGATGTGCTGTTTCAACCAAAAGCGCCTACTCTGCTCTATTCTATGGGGTGATTAGCGTAAAAACTACCAACTGTATTCTGTCTAATTGCACAACTTATAGTTGCATGATGGCGATCATGATGAAACAATAGCAAGAGACTCGCCACGTCTCTTTTGATTGCCTCGAACATAAAGGGAAACATATGCAGCTCAAAACGCTCAAGGAGTTCATCGAGTTGGCACAGGCTGGGTCGTTTTACCGCGCCGCCAAGAACCTGCACCTGTCACAGCAAGGCCTCAACAAGGCCATTAGCTCAATGGAAGCAGAGCTGGGATCGGCGCTGGTAGAACGCAGTCCCCAAGGCATTCGCCTCACCCACGAGGGTGAGGTGGTCCTGAAATACGCTCAAGCCGTACAGGCAGGCTATGAGGCAATGGTAGACGATTTGTACGGTGTTCATACGCAGGTATCAGACCGAACCAGCCGCGTAATGGTGCATGTCAGCTACTATTCATCTCAGATTGCCTCAACGAACCTTGACTATGTAGGCATGCTCACGAAAAATGTGATCTATATTGAGGAGCCTTTTGATAAACTCATACGGCATGCGGAAACCTCTGACGGTTCCGACCTGGTGTTTTTAGATGTTCATCCCCATTCCATGGCAAGAATCATCACCAACCCCCACGTTGTATTTGATCCGGTGCTTATAACGAAACGGGGCTTTATATGGAAGGATGGATCCCCCCTTTCCAATGAAGAACAACTCCATCGCGAAATTGTTTCAAAAGTGCCGGTTGCCATTAACACCCATCGAGAAATCGCCCAGCTGAGCGAAGAAATCTTCCGCGACTCCCCCTTTGAAGAGGTGCGGATGGGAGCATCTACCTCGCAGATGATGCTGGCGTATGCGAAGCAATCAGACGATGTTGCCTGCGAACTAGATTCCTTTAGCTATTACCTGGCACGCTGTTATGGGGATATAGATATGTCGGATCTACATTTCACGCCACTTGCAACTCCCCAAGCACTTTGCCAGGTGGGATTCCTTTACCCTAAAGGGGTGCGCATGTCTCTCGACGCAGCTCAGATAGTAAAAACACTTCGAAACTATTTGGCGAAAAACTGCGCAGATTATTTCAATCAATACCCTTTGGTCCGCTAAGGGGTTAACACCACCCGCGACACGTTGTTGCCACGCTGGTCCGAATACTCAGCGCCGTCGCGTTGACTCGCAAACGTGATGTCGCTACGCACTCAGTGCCTCAAACGGCGTTTCGCCACAAGGGGAAGCTCAGCGGCGATGTTGGGGTTAGCGGCAAGAACGGGCGTCCGGTTTTGCCGCTAACAGGAAGCTCGACACGTGTTTGGACGCGATAGGAAACGAGCGATATGCTTTCGGCGCCCCGTCAAAAAAGGCACGCTCCCCCGAGCGTGCCCTCTGAGTTAGATGTAGGGAAAATCAGTCTTCCGAGATCGCTTCAGCAGCCTTGTCAGGAGCGGCGTTGCCAGAGGATGCCGCAGCGGTCTCGCCGGCAGGTACCGCAGCAGCTTCATCGCCAGACTTATCGCCGGATGCCTCCTCAGCAGCGCGATTAACGGCCTCGCCGACAACCTCCTCGCTATCGGCAGCTGCTTCCTCAGCAACTTTCTCAGCAACAACCTCGCCATCAGCCGATTCAATCGAATCGACGGGCAGCTCTTCCACATTTTCCGCAGGAATAACGATGGCGTCCTTTTTAAGAGCACCCTGGATGGCGGCGCCCGCTTTATCAGCCACCTCTTTACCCACGACAACGGCAACCGCAGCGGCTTCTTTGCCCTTTTCAGCAGCAACAGAGGCAACGAGTTTTCCTTTTTCGACAGCGATACCCGCAGCTTCTTTGCCCATCTCTGCGGCAACAATGGCAGCAGCCTTCACATCAGCCACAATTTTATCGGATTCCTCGGAACCCACGGAGCCGTCTTTATCCAGGTCCTTGCCTGTTGCGGATTCGGCAATGTTCCCAACCTTATCAACAACGTCAGCGGCAACTTTTTGAGCGCTGCTCAAAACGCCTTGAGCTGCTTTCAAAAACTCATTCTCTTCAGCCATGGACGGACTCCTTTCAACCAAGCTTCACGGATCATCTGTCGTGTCGACATCGTTACGTATCTGCTCACAATGTCTCGATGGATTTACTATACACGCTCTGTCCGCCTTTCAAAGAGGGTCCGTGAAACGTTCATCAATCGTTACTGAATAACCCCTGTCTCTTGTTAGCGTTACTTTCATCATTGCACTGTCAGCAATAGTAATATTTTTTCTATAATGTAACAATTTTGCGATTTTCACGCGATAATACGCGTAGATCGTTTTATGCGATTCGTTTCGGGCCTTTAAAGCAATCCGCGCTTTAAAGCAGGACAAAGGAGAGAACATGCAGTCCTATAACGAGTACTCGAGCATGGACAATTGGTGCAATGCCGTTATCGCCAAGCGTCACAAGGTCCCCCAACCCATTGCCACCTTCCCCGCCGCCTATATCCTGGGCTGCACCGTTGAGCACCTGGCAAAAGATCCCATTGCCCAAGCTATGGGTATCAAACTGATGGCTGAAAAATACGACATGCGCATCGCTATGGGCTTCATGGACCTTTCCGCTGAGGCCGAAGCTTTTGGAGCGCACTGCGTCTATCACGAGGAAGAGGTCCCCACTATTTCAGGCTCCATCGTGAACAGCGAAGAAGATGCTGATGCGCTGCAGATTCCCGATATCTACAGCGGACGCACCGGCTCTTATCTAAAAGGCATCGAGATGGCGCTGAAGTTAATCAACGACCGCCCCGTATTCGCTGAATGCATTGGCCCCTTCTCTCTTGCTGGCCGCCTGGTCGATATCACTGAAGCTATGGTTCTGTGCTACGAGGAACCCGATATGATGCACACGGTGCTCGAAAAGGCCACCACGTTCATCATCGACTACATCAAGGAATACAAGCGTATCGGCGCTCATGGCATTATGGTCGCCGAGCCTCTGGCAGGTATTCTTTCTCCCGCCCTGGCAGGCGAGTTCTCCTGCGACTACATGAAGCGAATTGTGGACGAATGTCAGGACAAGAACTTTGTGGTCTTCTACCACAACTGCGGCAACAACACCGTACTGCAGGCCGAAGAAATCTTCGCCATGGGCTGCAAAGGCTACCACTTTGGCGACAAGATTCACCTGAAGGATATTCTGGAAAAAGCGCCCGCCAACGCTATCGTCATGGGTAATGTGAGCCCCTCCGAAGAGTTTTTCGGGGGCACCAAGAAGTCTATCCGCATGGCAACCTACAAACTCATGCATGAGTGCTACGACTACGACAATTTCTGGCTGTCCTCGGGCTGCGATGTGCCGGCTCTGAGCGACCCCGGCAACATTGCTGAGTTTTTCGATGCGGCAGCGGACTTCTACAAGTGCCACGATATGTTTGAAGCGCTCGAGAACGATTTCGACTTTGCCGAGCTCCACCGCAGGTGGGATTTTTAACTCAGGCCATCAGGACGGACTATGGCAAGGGGGGACAGGTGATTTATGACAGGGGGACAGGTGATTTGTCACAAAAATTAATTTTTGTGACAAATCACCTGTCCCCCTGTCATAAACCCTTAGAGCTCCAAGTCGGGAGCGGCGCTCAGGGCAGAAGCACCTTCAAGCAGGAGCGCCGCAGCCTCCATCTGGCCCAAAGAAGCGGCTTGCGCGGCAAAGGCAGCCTCTTCCCCCTCAGGAATAAGACCTTGCTGCAAAAACCACTTGACCGAAGGACCCTCAAAACGTAGAGCTTTTAGCAGATCGGGTACCCGCAAAGACACATAGGCCGCACAATCCGCCGTCAGACTCAACCGATCCTGAGCAGCCAGTTTGACAAAGCCCGCCGCTAAAGGCTGCTGTAACGAAGTCCGCCAGCAGGAAGAAAAAGCCACATCGGGAGCAATCAACACCTCAAGCGAAGCAGGGGGCTGGAAGCTTTCAGGAATAGATGGGCCCTCCAGCCAAATCTCACGAATGGCGGCACAGCGGGCAAACACATTGCTGCCGAAAGCGGCCGCCTTCGACGGAACACGCAAAGAGCCGAGGGAGCTGCAGCCGTAAAACACATCGTCAGGCAGTTTACTGAGCGTTGAGGGCAGCCGTACAAAACCCAAGGCAGTACACCCGTAAAAAGCATCGCGCTCCAATACCTCGAGACCCTCGGGCAACGAAAGGCTGATCAAAGAGGTGCACTGGGCAAACGCCCAGGAAGAAATGCGTGTTAAACTGGCGGGAAAATCTGCCGAAACGAGTGCTGAACAGCCCCGAAAAGCAGCATACCCAATCTCTTGAAGCCCTTCGGGAAGCATCACCGCTTCCAAGGATGGACAGGCACCAAACGCTAGTTTGCCAATAGATTTCACGCTTGAGGGCAAAACAAGCTGCTCCAAGCTCGTACAACCCTCGAACGCCCGCTGACCCAGCTGCTCAATGCCCGAGGGGACCACAAGATGCACTGCCTCTTCCCCGCCAATAAAAAGTTTCGCGCCGTTCGAGAGTGGGTTCGCGCGAAAACCCTGAAAATCGATGGCTAGCCACGCCGAAAGCGACGGCACATACACTTCATCTAAGGTCTCGCAATTATTGAAAGCGAACTCCCCCACTGTTTTCAGCGTATCGGGGAAAGAGACCGCCGTAATAGCACCGCACTCACTCAAGGCATTTCCCCTGATAGAAACCACGCCGTCAGGAATGACCACCTGGCCACCCCGGCCGCGATATTTCACGAGCAGGCCCTGTTCGATTTGAAATTCCTCAAGCACGGAACGCATCTTCCCTTATACGTCAACGATGTCGAGAGCCTCGATCTCCGACAGCAAATCAAGGCCACGATCGGTTAGAAGCAGGCTCTTATTGTGCTTCATGTACTGCTCAGATCCGTACTGACCCACAAACTTCACCGTTAGAGGATCCAAAGACAGCTTCGTAGTAAGCACGAGAGATTCCTGTGAGCTTTCGCCCAAGGCGTTATCCAGGAACAAAAAAGCGTTGTCGGTGGAAGCGCTTGCCGCTTGTGCCAGCGTGCGCTGCTCCTTCACGCGGGCGTTGTAGGCAGCTTTCGCAGCATCAAAGGGAGCCTCTGCCGTCCCAGCCGCCACCACTGCCGCAGCGAGAGCTTCCAAACACGCAACGCGCTCCGCTTTAACCACCTCGGGGTCGGCCAGAGCATCATCCGAGCGATTGCCTAAATCTCCCGCAGCTTTTGCCGCAGCAGCAGCGTCCAGAAGCACTTGGGCTGCCTCGGCAGCGTTCTTCACGCCCTGCGCACTACCCCCGCTCATCTGGTCTTTTACCTCAAGCAAGTCTCCGCGCACCAAGAGCAGAGCCTGTTCGAGTTCCATCACATCATGAAGGCGGTGCTGAAGAGCATCAGCCAAGATGCCGACCAAGGCCAAGCGCTCATCAAAGCGTGCTGCCTTCACGCGCTGTTCGGGCACCGCTGTATCAATGCCATCCAATATATCGACAACCTTGTAGTCGTCTTGATACTTGCGGAACAGCTCATAATAGGCGGCAAACTCTACCGCAGTCGGAGGGTCTTGCAGATACTGGCGTACCAGGGTCTCATTTGCCGCAAGCCCCACGCGCTCATAGGCCTGCAGCATGCGGGAGAGATCCTCCCAACCGCGTGCCGTTACAAGACTCATGCCCTTGGCTGCTGCCTGAACCTTATAAAAACTGCCAGGTTTGCTTTCCAGAAAAGTGGCCACCGCCGGATGCACGCCATGAGACGCGGCATATTCTTGCCAAACTTCCAGGTCAGGCTCGATATCGATACGCTTCAAGCGATCCATCATAGCAGGATCGAATTCACGAGCAGCGCGGTTGTACTCAGGGGGGTTGCCCGCCGTAACGATAATCCAGCCCTGAGGTAACTCGTGCATGCCAAAGGTCTTATACTGCAAAAACTGAAGCATAGCCGGCGCCAAGGTCTCGGACACGCAATTGATTTCGTCCAGAAACAAAATGCCCTCAGAGATGCCGCTTTTTTCCTGGGCGCGATAGACCGAAGCAATGATTTCGCTCATGGTGTAATCGCTGACGCTGTAGGTACGCCCGCCGAAATCCTCATGCTGGATGAAGGGCAAACCCAAAGCGCTCTGACGGGTATGGTGGGTGATGGAGTAACTCACGAAGTTGATACCCACTTCGCGCGCGATCTGCGCCACCACGGCGGTTTTTCCCACGCCCGGGGGGCCGAACATGATAATAGGACGCTGCATGTGGAAGGGTATGCAAGGCAGCCCGTGTTCATCTTTCGCTAAATAAGCGCTGATAGCGCCCCTAATTTGCTCAGTTGCTTCCTGTATATTCATGGAGTCTCCTCTCCGTATCGATCGCATCACGATCAAGTACTACCTGCGCCGCCCACGCGGGCACGGTCTCAGGGCGATAGTCCTCATCGTAGAACACAAAAGCGCTTCGGTAACGGGGCATCTTCGCAGGGTACTGGCCCCAACCATCCGTAAAATACACCAAGCCGCCCAGATCCTCGAAGACCCCTTCTTCTACCAGGGAATCCACATATTCGAAGGCGGGACGAAAATCAGTCCCACCGCCGCCACGTATCACCGCTTGCTGGCTCCAGCGCTCAAGCTCTTCCCCATCGGTAATCACCTCATCAGATTGCACCTGAGCATCACTCTGAATGATGTGCACCTGCACCCTGCGATGGAAAGACTCGGTGGATTTCAAGATATCAAACGTAGCCGTCACAAAGCTGCGCACCACATCACCCTGCACGCTTCCCGACGTATCGATAACAATAACGAATTCGCGGATGCGCTTTTCTTCGCGGTATTCCAGGGGCTCTATTAAAGGCACCGTGCCGTAAAGATGAAGGCCATAGGTGTAGAAAATATAGTCGAACTCCTCATCGGAAAGCTTCATGACCTCACCAGGAATAGCGAACTGCCGCAAAAAGGCAGCGTAGTCCACCCGCTGATGCGCCGCTTGTTTCAGATCATCCACGAGCCCCGTAAGGTTTTGACCTTTCTTCTTGGCGAAGGTCTGAAGGTTTACCGCGAGACTCGTGGCCACTGCGCGCCATTCGTCTTGCTGTTTGCGCAGATGGGCGCTTGATACGGAATGAAATGCCGCACCGATGCGGTTGATTTCATAGACCATGAGGCCATCCCCCGCTGTATCACCCTGAGAGCGCTCGGGGTTCTCCTTAATCTCGCTGGTCGCCCCTTCAGCCGCTGCACCCGTTGACTGAGCGCCACTCCCTTGACCGATTTCCCCCTGCCCATCGTCTTGCGATGACTCCTCATCGCCTTCGGAGATATACCACAGATCATGGCAATCGGCGAAAAACAGCTGGCTCCAGCGCTTTACCTCCGACTCCCAACGACCCTCGCACAAACGGTGGTAAATTTTTTCCGCTGTCGGGCGGCAACCCAAAGCCGCTTCTACTTGATGCAGCACCGCCTGGATGCTTAGTCCCCTTTGACCAGGACGTATACCACAGCACTCCATAACGGCACGCTCGGATGCCATGTCGCATGCCAAATCCCAGAGAGGCTGTTTGATGGCCACACCCACGTACGGGTGGAGAAAAACGCAATGCATCACCGCATGGAGAAGGTCGTGTTTGGGTGCCTCTTTGGCAGAGAGGTACCCCCGCAGCACCGCCTGAGCATCGAAGTGCAGGCGTACGCCGTCCACCGCAAAAGCTGCCTGCCCCAAAGGACCACCCGAAGCGTGTCCGTGAGTAGCGGCGTGCGCATGAGCGTGTGTGCCAGCTTGCGCATGCGCCAAAACGTGAGCGTGATCGCTGCCACAGCCGCCCTCGTGGCTCGCGTACCCCTTTTCGCAGATGGAGCAGTTGCCATCACAGGACCCACCCGCCTCTACCGGTGTCATTTCAAGCCGCCCGACCGCTGCGGAAAGGAAGTGATTATCGGACAAAATCAAAGCCTTCGCCAGGTCGATAGCCTGACGCGCAAGAGCATTTGTTCTGTCTCGATCGCTTATCATGGGAGGCATTATAGACCAGCTCACACAGCTTCTTGGCGAACGAAAGCGAGACGTTACCACGCCGTGTTTGCCGGAAAATATGACAAGGGGCTTGTAGCAGGAGGCGGCACAGAGGGGCGGTTTATGACAAGGGGACAGGTGATTTGTCATAAACCGCCCGTACCGTCCTCGTTACGCCTGCAGGAAGAACAGTTCATACCAGCGCACCAGCGTGTAACACGCCCACACATAACGCCAGAGCAGCGGCTCATGACGTTTGTACCAGTAGCCATGCACCGCAGGTTTTTCACCCTTGAACGCTGCAAGGAGCGCCTGAACTTCTTCCTCATTCAAAAGCCGTTTGGCCGTATCGCTGTTCAATGCGCGGGAGATTTCCTGCATGAAAGGCTCGGTCTGCAACCAGGCACGTACCGGAACAGGAAAGCCCAGCTTTTTACGATAAGCCACCTCTTGGGGCAAGACGCGTCGAGCAGCAGCACGAAGAGCCAGCTTATTGCCCCCTTCCGCATTCTTGAAGCGCGAGGGCATACGAAGCGAGACCTCAAACATGCGCAAATCACAGAAAGGCATGCGAATATCGAGACCCGTACCTCGGGAAATCTTGGTGGAATTGTATAGAATGCTCCCCTCAAAATAGGTACGCAAATCAGTGTAGAGCTTTTGCCCCAATTCGTCGTATGCAGCGCCTTGAACGGAACGCTGCTTCACAAATTGCTCAGTAGAGCGAGCAGGAAAATATCTCTTGGAAAACCGTGCCTGTTCTTTGGCGTTCATGATGTACGTTGTGCCATGATATACCGGCTCGAGAATCTTTCGCAGAGCCGGCGTGTGATTGTACACGCTGTAACCACCGAAAAACTCATCAGCACCCTCGCCCGAAAAACACAAAGTGGACTTTCCGCCCTCTTTAATCTGCTTGCAAGCGGAATAAAGGGAAAGCGCAGCAACATCGGCGGTAGGCAACTCGAAAGCCCGCAAAAACTCATCCACATTGGCCAAAAACTCTTCCGGGGTCACGATGATGCCTTCAAACCTACGTCCCAGATATGCTGCCGTAGCCTGCGCGTCCTCCTCTTCACTGGCCTGCTGGTTTTCGTATGCAGCGCAAAACCCCGTACGTGCACGGCTTTTTGCCAGAATGAAGGAGGAATCCACGCCACCGGAAAGAAAGCTGTCACAAGCCTGATCAGGGTCGCAAATGTCGCGCAAGCTGGCCTCCATGGCCTCATCTACCGCATCGGCCCATTGATCGAGCGTTTTGGAATCGTCGGGTTCGAAGGCAAGCTCCCAATAGGTGCCCAGCTGCAGTCCCTCTTCGGCACTGTAGGTCAGATAACCTCCTGGTTCAAGTTTGAAAACGCCCTTGAACAGGGTCTCCTCACCAGGAAGATAGGTGAAAGCCAGATAGAACTGAATCATTTCCTCGTTGAGCGCACGCACAAAGCCGGCCTGCCCAAACAAATCCTTAATAGCGTTTCCCACCAATACCTTGCCCTCGGCGGTCTGGTAATAGAAGAACAGTTCGGCGCCGAGCACATCACGCAGACAGAAGAGTTGTTGTGTTTCGGTGTCGAAAAGAGCAGCTCCAAACTGGCCATTGATGTGGGTCCCCATATTCACACCCCATCGCTCATAAGCCGCAACCATCAGTGCGCCCTCGCGTTGTTCACGCGTCATATCATCAGTGAAAACTCCCAGTTCAAGTGAGAGTTCCTTGTGGTTGCGAATCAAACCGGCATAGGCCTTGAGCTCAATCACGGCTATTCCTTTCGGATAAGACAATTACTGTCACGCAACAACAGCATCTTAACAAACAGGCACAATTATCCAGCTTTTGGGGGCATGTTCCTAGCGCGTCAAAAAGATTTAACAAACAATTACTGCGACTTGTGACAAGGGGACAGGTCATTTGTCATAAATCATCTTGGCGGGGCACCACTCTTTATCGCAAGACGAGCACTTCTACCGAAGCAGTAGAGCTGCAGAGGGGCTGATTTATGACAAATGACCTGTCCCCTTGTCAGAATCATCACTCATCCAGAAAGCCGGGGCGTGCCTTCACGGAGAAGCGGGCCTCCAGCTGATGCAGCTGTTCATCGGTGATGATATTGAGCCGAGGCAGGTGGGCGATCTTCAAAAAGATTTCTGCCGCTTTTTCCACCGTTTCAATAAGCCCGAAGGCATCATCAAGAGATGACCCAGCACCATAGATACCGTGCTGAGCCCACACCACCAGGCGCGCTTGCTCCATCTTTTCCGCCGTAGCACGACCAATTTCGCTTGTACCACAGCACATCCAGGGAAGCACCCCCACACCCTCGGGAAACACAAAGAGACATTCGGTGCTCATCTGCCATAAGGTTCGGGTAAATGCACGTTCATCCAATTCGTGAACATGAGTCATAGCCAAAATGTTCGCCGGATGACAATGCATGATCACGCGATTTTTCTTGTCATGCGAAAGACGAGATGCGTGGCTCATGAGGTGTGCCGGCAGCTCGGAGGTGAAGCTCCCTCCATCGGTAAAACCCCATATAAGCTCAGCAGTTTGGCCATCCGCTGCAACACGGATAAGCCCTAGATTGCAGGCGGGGTCACACGCTACGTTCTTGAAGTATTTTCCCGTACCCGTGACCAGAAAATACTTCCCCGCTAAAACAGGCTCATAAAAGCCGATGGGAAGCGTGCGCAAGACCTGCGTCACATCCACATAAGGTGCCACATCCGCCTCCGTCAAAAGCAGCGAGATGTTCCCGCCATTACGCTCGTCCCACCCGTGAGCATACATGGTGGTGGCAGTGCGTACCATCTCGACCACAAAGGGGGCCTCCAGCATACGATCATGCATCCGCCTTCTCCTTGTCTTCCATACCCTTCTACTTCTCTTTTGCTCTCGGTTTTGCCCTCAGTTGTCGGCAGTGCTGACAGACACGACGGTTCCCGCATAATTGCGCCATTGAGCGGCGTTTCATGCAAAGGACCCCGAAAAGCGTCGGCGAAAAATACCTCCTCAGACACTTAAACTCACCAAGAACCGCGAAGAGCCGCGCTTTGGACCGCCTGCGCATCGAGCGCGTCTACAAACCCATCGTTATTCGTATCGGCAAGATATCTTACCGTTTTCCTAGTCCAAGCGACACCTTCGTTCATCACCTGCTGCCACACAGGACTTGCTGCATTACAAGCCAGGTCGTAGACAATCTGTGCATCAACGATATTCACCTTGCCATTGAGGTTCAAATCACCTCGCATGAAGTTGGCGCCGCCGCGATAAGGGTAATAATCGAAGTTCACGTCAACGTTGCCGTCGACGCCTGCAACGGATGCATCACTTGCTGCCTGCCACATCTTGTATTCACCCTGGTAGCTGCAAAGGCCGCCGGGCAACGGATACTGCGCCACCCAGCGCTCCCAAGAGTCGAAAACGCTATCGGTCAGATAGGTGTTCCACCAATACAGGCTCGCGTAAATGCCCGGTGTATAACCTGCATCGGCAATGGCACTGCAGTAGATTTCCGCAAATTCCGCCAAATCAGCTAGAGAAATATTCACAGCAGATGATCCATTATGCCCTGCGGGCGAACCATTGTAGGTGTATTCCAAATCGTAGTAGACCGGATATGTGGGAGAATGACCCTCCAAAAGACGCAAAGTATGTGCCGCCTCGGATGCCGCCGCAGTGGGGCTGTATGCGTAGGAATACAGATACACGCCGTACGGAATGCCCAAGCGCTCACATTCAGAAACGTTATAGGCGAAGGTTTTGTCATCTTGGCTGCTATAATCCCCGCCATAGCCTACCCGTAAGATGGCAAAGGTGATGCCATCGGCCTTCACGGCTTCCCAGTCGATTGCACCCTGGTGTTCGCTTACATCGATGCCTTTTGCCAAAGCGCCGGGGATAATAGTTGATCCATCTTCTGCAACATAACCACGAGAGGTCCACGACCAAGCACCCGTGGCCCTTTCTTTCAAGTCACTCCCCGCTTCTTGGGCTTCCTGGGTCGCTAAAGCGGCGTGGTCCAGAGGGTTGGGCTGTTCTGCTTGAGCGATTGCGGGACCGCCAAACAAGCAGAATGCCGCAATACAAACCAGAAGCACCATCACGAAGCCGCGTGGTTGAATCGTTGTTCCTTCTCGGTCCATTTCATCTCCTTTTTCGGACTTTTTCCATTGTAGGAAACGCGTTCGCGCAACGCGGCGAACTCCACCGAAAAAACCGTCCCAGGACGACAAACAAAAAGGGAAGCACGTGAAAGGGAGCGGCGCAGAAACGAGATGTGCGAATAACCAGCAGGGCTGCAAGGCAGCAAAGCGAACACAGATGCCAGCTCAAGCGATTGGCTCCCGCATGCTTATCGCATCGATCACAACCGTTTTTTCCACGAAGAAGGAATGAGACCGCCTAAGACCAACACGATTCCCAAAAGAATCAAAGGCGTCAGCGCCTCATCTAAAATGATGGCAGAAGCAATAACGGTCACCACAGGTGACAGGTAGATATAGGCGCTCGCAGTGCTGGCGCCCAGCAAACTCACTGACTTTCCCCAGGTCACGAAGCAGCCTGCACAAGCAATCAGCCCCAAAAACAGCAGGTTGCCTGCGTTCACCGGATCAATGAGCGCGGGAATACGCGCCGCATCTGCGCCAAAAAGGGGGCACGAAAGAGCAATGAACAGCAAGCCCCAGGCGAAAATGCGCTTGGTAGCAGGAATGATGCCGTAGCCCAGCCTGTCGAGAGAAACCAACACGTTGGAATAAACCGCCCATGAGACAGCCGCGCCCACCGCCAGAACATCGCCGAAGCCTGCATTCTCGGTGCTCACATCCTGGCCGCCAATGAGGACAATGCCTGCCATCGCCACCAAAAAGCCCCCGATGAAGCGTGGTGTTAAAGCGCGCTCACGGCCGAGCGCCGTAGCAAGTACCCCCGTGAATAGGGGTGCAACCGAGACAGTAACACCAACATTGCCTGCGCTCGCATAGGTTAGGGCGATGTTTTCAAGCAAGTAGTAGAGGAAAGTTCCCGTGGCGCCCGCCGCGATGAAATAAAGCTCGTGACGTCGTTCTTTAAGCTGCAATCTTCGGGGACTCATAATACACAGAGCCAAAAACCCGAGGAGAAAACGCAGCAACAGGATTCCAATAGGCGAAAAGTCTTCAAGCAATACCTTAGTCGAAACAAAGGTCAAACCCCAAACGGTGACCGTCGCCAATGCCAAAATATGTCCCCGAGCCGTATTCATAGGCGCATATTATAGCGTGACAATTCTGACAGGGGGGTACGCGCTTGTGACAGGGGGACAGGTCGTTTGTCATAATGCGGCGTATTATGACAAACGACCTGTCG
>CAYFWL010000009.1:0-10055 GCA_964346845.1 uncultured Eggerthellaceae bacterium
AAAAATGAGCGATTCCCTTGATACCGATATGCGCTATGCTAAAGAAGAACAGACGGAGGCGCTAAGGAGAGGCGTTGGCGGCGGACGAGGGTTTGATGACGGTGGGCGATTTGGCAAAGCGCACCGGGGTCACCATTAGGACAATCCAGTATTACGACCAGATTGGCTTATTGAGCCCGTCTCAGACGAACAGCGCCCGTCAGCGTCTGTATTCTGCTCAGGAAGAGCAGGAGCTCCGACGCATTCTGGTGCTCAAATACTTGGGCCTTTCCCTGTCCGATATCGCGCAGGAAAAAATCACCTCGGCACAAGACTTTGCTGCCGTTATCGCGCAAAGTCAGGACAAGCTGAGCCATGAACTCTTGGGCTCGCTTCAGCGCTTTACTGCTTTAGGTGCGTTGGCGAAGCAATGCAATCAGACAGACGATGTCGATTGGACTCAGGCTGCGCATACTATTCAGCAGATGCAGGCAGGCATGAAACAGTTTTGGGATGCCTTGGCAGAAGAAGAACCCTCAGATTCTGATCAGCGGAAATTCACCGATGATGAGGTTTTGGCATGGCATGCTCTTATGGGCGAAGTGGTGGAAGCCTTGCGTCAGGGCTATGAGCCGACCGATGAATATGGCAAGGAATTGGGTGCACGCTTCATGAGCTTGGGCGGGGACAAGCGCGCTTGCCAGGGCTTGGGGCGCATGCAAGAGCAGGGTGCCGCTCTTCAATCTCTGGGAAAGGGCGGGCGCCAGTTCTACCAAAAGCTTCAGGATAAGGCGATAGCCTTTCTGCGGGAGGCAGCGAGCAGCATAGATCAGCCATAACGTAGGCGTCCGCCTTACGCAGGTATGTATACTACGCTACGCGGCTACGCGGGCATCGGTAATGTTTCCTGACGAATCGGTTGTCACCTCAAAAACGAAGGTCTTCAAGGGATCGTAGTCTTCCCACGGGCGACGGTAGGTGCAGGTGATAGTCGAGGCTCCCTCTTCGGCGCCTTCATATCTATAGCCGAACACGCCTCCGGCACCACTTATGTGGGGGTCTTTGCTTGAGCTCGTGTAGTCTTCGGACTCCAGGCTCAGGTTGTCGCCTTCTATCTGGCTTGTCCAGGTAAAGCCCGTGGTAGGATTGCCTTCCAGTTCGATGGTGAGCGTTTTCCCCGATGATCTTAGGGTTCCACCATCAAAAGATACCGACGTGGCTCTTTCTGCGGCGCATCCCGCCAGCGCCAGGGCAAACATCGAGATAGCAAGTGCAAGCCGGATCAGTCTCTTATCCATGGCGCACCCTCCTTTTAAAACGCTGTTGCTTATGCGCTGAAGTCACTCCTGCCGTGGAGAGCATTTCTGTATGCTAAGGCCGCTTTTGCCGTGGAGGGCGCCCTCGTACGCCGAAGCCACCTTTGCCGTGGAGGGCGCCCTCGTACGCCGAAGTCACCTTTGTCGTTAAAATACCCTCTTGTTGCATAGAGTCCATTTGCGCGCTAAAGCCGCCCCTGCCACATGAAGCCCGCTGCAGAAAAACATGAATATGCAGGGAAATCAGCTATTTACTGCCATTTTACGCTATCATGAAGGTATCTTTCAAGGAGGCTGATGCGCTATGACTTATGATGACGTTAGCACGATGACGGACGTTTACGCAGGTCCCCAGCAGACCCCCCGCGCTCCTTTTCCCGCTGAAGACGGTGGTGCGCCCTATCCCCACAACTATCTCAACAATGACATTACGGGCTTTTGCCCCGTCTGCGGTGCAGAGGTACGGGAGAAAGCTGCATTCTGCATGAACTGTGGGGCAGCGCTTTCCGAAGGCGCAGAACAGCCAAAAAGCGATCTGACTCCGCTTCCTCATGAGGAGAATCCTTCCTATAACTGCGTTTATGCGGGACCCAATTGGATGCCGCAGTCCTTCCGTGTCCCTCCCGAGGGGCAATAAGGGTAGTTGTGGGCGCATTTCGTTTGAGGGAAGCGGTCTGGGAGCTCACGGGAGCGTGCTGTTTTCACTGTGCTCACTGCGGTTCGTCGGGTTCCCGTCCTCAAGAAGATGAGCTTTCCACCGCTGAGTGCTTGTCGGTGGTCCAAGAACTTTCCCATCTGGGATGCAGGCGCATCTCCCTCATTGGTGGAGAAGTGTTTTTGCGCCCCGATTGGGAGGAGATCGTTTCTGCCCTCAACGAGGAAAGCATTGCCGTAACTATTGTGAGCAATGGCTTCTTGATCGACGAGGATCTGGCGCTTTGCCTCAAGGGGCTCAAGATTCAGTCGGTCGCCCTCTCGCTTGATGGCACCGAAGCGACCCATGATGCCTGCCGTATGCCGGGTAGTTTTCGCAAGGCGCTTGCAGCGTTGGAAATCCTTGCCGCTCATGATATCCCTGCTTCCGTTATCACTACTCTGAACAGCCAAAATGTCCTCCAGCTTGAAGACTTGTACCGGCAGCTTGAGCGGAGAGCCCTTTTTGCCTGGCAGCTTCAGGCATGTAATCCCATGGGTAATGCTTCCCACGGCATCGTGGATGTGAACTTTGATTTTTCGGCGGTGCTCGATTTCGTGCGCGCCCATGCACAAGAGGCGCCCTTTTCTTTGGGCGTAGCTGACAATATTGGCTACGGCTCTCCCGATGATCGCTTTCTGCGCGGTAATCGTTTTGGCGGAAGGTCTTTTTCTGGCTGCGCGGCGGGTCTTTCCGTAGTGGGTATCGATTGTACGGGCAACATTCGGGGGTGCGAATCGCTTCGCCACGACCGCTTTATTGAAGGAAACCTTCGCGATCGCTCACTCATCGACATCTGGAATGATCCCCGCTCCTTTTCCTACAATCGCAATTTCACGCCTGATTTGCTCACAGGTCTCTGCGCTGCTTGCGAGAAGGGACCCTGGTACGCGGGGGGATGCCGATCCTACGACTTTTTTACCACAGGAAAGCTCTACGAGAGTTCGCGCTGTGCCTTGCATGCGCGCTCACGCTAAATGTTGCACGAGGTGCGCGAGGTGCACGAGCCGCACAAAGCTCTCACGTGCAGAGAAGATGCCGCTAGGGTTCTCTGGGTGCACGTGCGGCGACCTCGGCCACCTTCTCTGCGGCTGCTTTTTCAACAATCGGCTGCTTCTTCAGTCGTCTGTTTCCTTCAGCGTCAGCGGCTCTTCGCAGCGGGGCGCACCCCCGCGGATAACCACCTTAACGGTGCTTTCAACCCGGCAGGTAAGGCCTGCGGCCAGGCGTTCCTCATAGCGTTGCGTGCTCGCATCGATGAAGGCTTTGAACAAAAGGCCCATGCGCACGCGGAAAAATTCGGGATGCCACTGGGTTCCTACGAAAAACAGGCGATCAGGCATTTCCACCGCCTCCACCAGGCCATCTGTTGCGTACGCAGCGGCACGCAGACAGGGCGCTACGGTCTTTATGCCTTGGTGGTGCATGGAATTTACCGCCAGGTGATCGGTTTTGAGGATGCCGCCTAAAATGGAGTGGTGGTCGATGCGCACAAAATGGCTGGGACACTCGTAGTGGTCGTGTTGCCAATGTTTCAGGCGGTCAGCCTCAAAACCTTGCATGATGCCGTACTCTTCGGTGGTGCGCGCCATGTTGCGGCGGTCCTCGACGCAGGAGAGGTGGTCTTTTCCCTCGTAGATGCAGCCGGGACAGAGGGTGCGACGGATATCTTCGTCGCTCAGATGGGTGCTGGTGTGATCATCGGTAGAGCCATCAGGCAGATAAACGCCTTCGAGCGCCCAGTGATTGCCGCCGATGGACCGGTACTCTTCGGTCAAATCCTGATAGAGCGTGCCACCGAAGTGCACGTTGATCATCTGCATGCCGCGACAGACACCCAGTGTGGGGATGTCGAAGTCGTAAGCATAGTTCAAGATGCGATTTTCCATGCGGTCGCGATTCGGGGTGAGGGGCGAAAGCTTCTCACTGCGATGGCGTTCCCCATAGTATTCGGGGCTGATATCGTGACCTCCGGTAAACAGAAAACCGTCAATTTGGGGGAGCAGATACTCATAAATGCGCAGGTCATCGGTTATGGGGAGCACCAAAGGCATGCCGCCCCATTCCTCGATGGCTTGGCAGTAGTTGGTCTTAAGACGCAGTATTTCCTCTTCGGGTACAAAGCTGGGTACGATGCCAATCAGCGGCACATGGTTTTGAGACGACGACATGAAATCTCTCCTTGATGCTTTTACGTGTAGAGGGGAATTGTACTCCTGTTGGGATGTTTCGTGCCCTATACTCCTGGTTTTTTAAAGGATGGGGGTTGAGCACGGTATAATGGCCCGATAGCGAAAGGAGCCTTGGAGGCTCGAAACCGGCGCGCACTCTATTCATAAGGAGAGATATGACGCTTCACGTTGTTGCCGATTCTTCGTGCGATATGCACGATGGTGAGCTTTCCAGCGAAAGCTTCGATTTGCTTACGGTGCCCTTCCGCATGCGTATTGGCGAAGTTGAGTATACCGATGATGGATCCTTGGGTATTGACGATTTTCTCAATGCCATGGAGGCCTGCCGTGAGGTGGGGAGCTCATCATGCCCTTCGCCTCATGTGTGGGCAGAGCAGTTTTCTCGTTTTAAGGAAGTCATCGCAGTGACCATCTCCGCAGGTCTCTCGGGAAGTTATGCCAGCGCCGAAATTGCCCGTGATTTGGTCCTGGCTGAAGATCCTGATAAAAAGCTCGCTCTTCTTGACTGTCATGCCACGGGTCCTGCCGCTCTGCTTGCCATTCACAACATGGCTCAGTGGGCAAGTGATGGCCTTCCCTTCGATGAGATTTTCCAGCGCGCAAAAGAGGTGATAAACGAGACGAAAACGGTGTTCGCCCTTTCCAGTTTTGGCAATCTCGTAAAAAATGGGCGTGTGGGTAAGATCGCAGGTCTTTTGGCTAAGACGCTCAACATGTGGGGTATCGGCATCGAATCGGATGGCACTATCGCCATGAAAGCCAAGGTCAAAGGTAAATCGCGCATGCTCAAGGCCGTTCTTTCCGACATGGAGGAGCGCGGTTTCAGAGGTATAGAGGCGGCTATCACCCATTGCCAAAACGCCGAGTTAGCCAGCACACTCTGCGATATGATATTGGAAAAATACCCCCGAGCCCGTGTGGTCGTGGGTAAGACGCGCGGCTTGGATAGCTTTTATGCTGAGCGGGGAGGCTTGATTGTTTCCTACCGTTAACAGACTCGCCACTCGTGGGTGAGACATGACGTGCGCGGGGTGTTTTCGCTGCGCCATGAGCCCAGTTGCCGAGAAGCCGCTTGTAAGGAAACCCCAACGTTTTGGCAGGATGTCTCTATGAATCTCCAATCCTATGTAGAAAGCGAATTTGCGCGCTTCGATGAAAAACCCTTCAACGAGTTGGATGCGGCGGTGTTTACGCAGCTGGCGATGGTCCGCTCCGAGCTTGCTGCCTCCGTTCAAGGGGGCTTTTACCTGCGCGACGATGGCGTGCTGCTCACCGCAGAAGATAGCGAAACGCTGTGCATGAGTCTGCGCGACTTGCTGTGTGCGGAATGCTTCGATGCTCTGTTCACGGGCCTCGCTGCGTCTCAGGTGAAAGCCTGCCTGCTGGCAGCGGCCATGAGCCCGCGCTATCGGGACATACGCATCATCCGCTACCAAACGGTGCTGGATGCGGGGGAAGAAGTGCAGTTTTCAGCCACCACCTTTTCGTGCCCCTTTTTCACGTTTATAGGCTTTCGGGGAACTGATGCGTCCTTGGTTGGCTGGCGCGAGGACTTCAATCTGGCGCATCTGAGCCCCGTTCCCGCGCAGGTTTTGGGGCGCTCCTATGCCGAGATACAGCTTGCGCAGGATATTCACCAGCCTGTCTATCTCGGTGGGCATTCCAAAGGGGGCAATATCGCGGAATACGTGATGCTGGCTTTGGACGAGGCCCAGCGGTGCCGCATTGCGACCGCATACAACTTTGATGGCCCCGGGTTTAAGGAAAACGCCTTCCCGGATGAGCAGTTTTACGCTATCGCGCCACGCTTTCATAAGCTGGTTCCCCAGGATTCCATTTTTGGCATGATACTCGATTCTGCTTCGGCGGTTTCGGTTGTGAAAAGCGTTGAACTGGGTCTTTTGCAGCACAACCTGTTCAGCTGGGAAATCGAAGGCAGCGTCTTTGTGCGGCGCGCCGAACTCACCCCTGCCTCCTTGACGATCGATGCTGCTACCCGAGGCTGGATTCATTCCTACTCCGATGCCGAGATTCGTGAGTTCGTTCAGGCACTTTTCGACGCAGCTGATGCTTCGGGTGCCTTGGATGTGCAGACGCTTTTCGGCGGAGGTATGCTGTCTGTGCAGTACCTTCGTGCAGCGGCTTCCCAGGTGGATTCCCAGCGTGCAGAGATCCTTAAGCGATTTGCGAGTGATTTGGCAGAAGCCTTGGGCGCCTCTGTTGCCAGCCAGGCAAACGATGCCATCAAGACCGCACGCGATCAGGTGGAAGGTAGACTGCGCGCTGCCCGTGATACCCTGCTGACCCGCGAGTCCTAGCGGTGTTGCCAAAGGCATCACAAGGAGCCTCTTCTTGCGCCTGGGAGATCTTTTTGTGGCGGAAAAGACGTAGAGCGCTTGATGTCGTTTTTGTGAAAACCATTCTCTTTGCCGCTGTTGCCGTTTTTAAAACGCACTCTGCCTAGAAAGGCGCTCAGTTAAAGCGGGAAGTGGCCCTATAATGCAGGCCACAAGCAAATCTGTCGTTAGAAAAGCCGCGCTGATTTGCTATTTTTCGAGCAGAGAGAAGCATTTTTTGGGAGAAAAAGTGCTTCTAGGGAGAGCGAGAAAGGATGGGCCTGATGGCAAAACTTGAGGTCCTGCCCACATCAAGCATCGATACGCAACTCGATTCCTCTATCGATCGATTTAGTCGAAGGGTGGCAACGCTTCCTCCGGGAAGCTGTCCTATAACGGTACAGCTTGCCCTTTTGGAGGCGGGATGCCAGCAGACGTGCGGAAAGTGTGTTCCTTGTCGTGATGGTTTACCTCAGCTGGCAGCACTGCTGCGCCAAGTTGCCGAATGTATGGCGGATGAGGGAGCCCTTGACGCTGCCAAGGAATTGGCAGCTATGATTCGCGATACTTCGGACTGCGCTATTGGCTACGAGGCCGCACAGGCGGTGCTGGATAGCATGGAGTGCTTTGCCGATGAGTACGAGTCTCACGTGCGCGCTCACAGCTGCGCACCCGACATGGGTCAGTCGGTGCCGTGCGAAACCTTCTGCCCCGCCCACGTTAACGTTCCAGGCTATATTGCCTTGGTGGGCGAGGGGAACTACGCCGGGGCCGTCCAGATGATCCGCAAAGACAATCCCTTTCCTACGGCCTGTGCATTTGTATGCGAGCACCCCTGTGAGCTGCGCTGTCGCCGTACTCTCATCGACGCCCCCCTCAACATTCGCGGCATCAAGAAGTTCGCCGTTGACCAGGTAGCGGCCGATGAGGTGAAAACACCCGCTCGCAGCGTGGACACCAAGCGCTCTATCGCCGTGGTGGGTGGTGGACCCAGCGGCTTGACCTGCGCGTACTTTTTAGCTCTTATGGGTCATAAGGTGACGGTTTTTGAAGAAAAAGCGCAGCTAGGTGGCATGATGCGCTACGGCATTCCCGCGTATCGTTTCCCGCGTGAGCGCCTCGATGAAGACATACGCGCCATCCTGAATGTCGGAAATATCGAGGTGCGCTGCAATACCGCTATCGGTACCCAGGAGATGGAGCGCCTGTGTGCTACCTATGATGCGGTCTATGTGGCTATTGGAGCTCAAGCGGGCAGCTCCATCCAGCTGGAAAACGAAGATGCTTCGGGCGTGAGTTTCGCCGTTGATATGCTTCGCGGCACGGGCGATGGCGTCTACCCCGACTACACGGGCAAGAAGGTTGCCGTCATCGGCGGCGGCAATGTGGCCATGGACTGCTGCCGCACCGCCCTTCGCTGCGGCGCTGCAGAAGTGAACTGCATCTATCGCCGTCGCGTGAAGGACATGACCGCACTTCCTGCCGAGGTCGAAAGCGCCATGCAGGAAGGCGTGGAGATGTATGCCCTTCAGAGCCCCGTGCGTATCGAGGTGGATGAGACGGGCCAGTGCTGCGCTGTTATCACGCAGCCCCAGATGATTGGTGCGGTGCGTGGTGGTCGTCCTGCTCCCCAGGATGCCAACAAACCTCAAGAGCGCATTGAAGCCGACGTTGTTCTGATTGCAACGGGGCAATCCATCGTTTCGGATCCCTTTGAAGAATTCGGTATGGAAGCTAAGCGCGGGCGTTTCTCCGCTACGGCATATCTGGAAGCTTGCGGTTATCAGAACGTTTTTGTGGGCGGGGATTGTCAGAGCGGTCCTGCTACGGTTATTCGCGCTATTGGCGCTGGTAAGGTGGCGGCTCGCAACATCGACGAATTCCTGGGCTATCATCACACCCTGAACTGTGACATCGAGGCCCCTGCGCCTTCGCCTAACAATCGTGCAGCGTATGGGCGTGTTGATATTATCGAACGTCCTGCACGCGAGCGGCGTGGTGATTTTAAGGGCGTGGAGATTGAAATGAGCCTTGAAGAGGCTCAGCAAGAATGCGGGCGCTGCTTGCGCTGCGACCATTACGGCTGCGGTTCCACAGTAGGGGGGCGTGTTCAGTATGTATAAGGTGACAATCGACGGTATTCAGGTGCAGGTCAAGGCGGGTGCCACTATTGTGGCCGCTGCTGGTCGCGCGGGCGTGCGCATTCCTACCCTGTGCTTTTTGAAGGGCATCAGCAATATCGGCAGCTGCCGGGTGTGCGTGGTTGAGGTGGAGGGCCAACGCGAGCTGGTTTCTGCCTGCAATACGCTCGTGACCGACAACATGGTGGTCACCACCACCTCCGAGCGCGTTATTGCTGCTCGAAAAATGGCTTTAGAGCTGGTGTTGGCGCAGCATGGTCTTGATTCCACCAATTACTGCTTCAGCTGCGTGAAGAATGGGGGATGCCAGTTGCAGGACGTCTGTCGTGAGCTGGGCGTCACCGAATCGCGCTTCTATGCGCCTCAACCTAAAAAGCCCCTCTACGACGATAACCCCTTCCTACGTTTTGACCCCAATCTGTGCATCAAGTGCCAGCGTTGCGTGGGGGCGTGCAATAATCTTGCACGCAACCATACCCTGGTCACGGGCAAGAAGGGCGGTCGCACCACCATCCTCGCCCCCTTTGGCGCGGAATGGAAGACTACTACATGCGAGAGCTGTGGCAACTGCGCCTCTGCCTGCCCAACGGGCGCTCTCACCGAGAAGCGCCGCGCTCACTATCGAGCCTGGGAAGTGGAAAAGACGCTGACCACTTGCCCCCACTGCGCTACGGGTTGCCAGTTCTACCTGCTGGTGAAAGACGGCAAGATCGTGGATACCGAGCCGGCAGACGGTCCCTCGAACCACTATCGTATGTGCGTCAAGGGACGCTCGGGTTCCTTCGATTTCGTGCAGAGCCCCGACCGTTTGACCACGCCGCTGATCAAGAACAAGGAAACTGGTCAATTTGAGCCTGCCACCTGGGATGAGGCACTTGACCTTGTCGCTTCCCGTTTCAGCCAGCTCAAAGAAGAATATGGTCCCGATAGCCTTGCCGCTTTTGCCTGCAGCCGTTCTGCCAACGAGGATATCTACATGCTGCAGAAGATGGCGCGTGTGGCGTTTGGCACGAACAATCTGGATAACTGCGCCCGTGTGTGTCACGGTCCTAGTGTGGCGGGCCTTGCCCAAACTCTGGGTTCCGGTGCCATGACGAATCCCATTTATGACATCACCCACGACGTTGACTGCATCATGCTGGTGGGCTCTAACCCCGAAGAGGCCCACCCGGTAGTGGGTATGCAGGTGCGCGAGGCGGTTGAACGTGGTGCCAAGCTCATCGTGGTTGATCCGCGTGATATTGGGCTTGCGAGCAAAGCTGATATCCACCTGAAGCTGAACCCGGGCACTAATGTGGCGTTTTCCGCTGGCATGTGCCATGTCATGGTTCGCGACGGCCTGGTCGATCGAGCGTTTGTGGATGCACGCACGGAAAACTATGCCGAGATCGAAAAGA
>CAYFWL010000009.1:10065-11422 GCA_964346845.1 uncultured Eggerthellaceae bacterium
TCAACGGAAGGGAAGGCTCCCATTATCTACGTCTTGGGCGTGACCGAGCATTCCAGCGGCACCGAGGGCGTGATGTCCATGTCTAATATGGCATTGCTCTGCGGCAAGTTGGGCCGTTCCGGTTGTGGCGTTAATCCCCTGCGTGGCCAGAACAACGTACAGGGCGCTTGTGATATGGGCGCGACCCCGGGCGATTTCCCCGGCTATCAGAAAATTACGAATCCCGAGGTCATGGCTAAGTTTGAAGCTGCTTGGGGCGTGGAGCTGCCGAAAAAGCAGGGCCTGTGGGCCACGGAGGTATTCCATGCTGCCAGTGAGGGCAAGATCAAGGGATTGTTCATCTTCGGTGAGGATCAGGTGCGTACCGACCCTGACCTCAACCACGTTGTCGATGGCATCAAGGCCCTCGATTTCTTCGTTGTTGATGACCTGTTCATGACCGAAACTGCTCAGTATGCCGATGTGGTGCTGCCGGGAATTTCCTATGCAGAAAAGTGGGGAACCTTCAGTAACACCGAGCGCCGCGTGCAGCTTATTCGTCCTGCCGTGCCTTCTCCGGGCGATGCGAAGCCCGATATCTGGATCTTCACCGAGATCATGAGGCGCATGGGTTACGACCAGCCCCATTTGACTTCGGCCCAGGTCATGGATGAGATTGCCAGCCTGACACCGAGTTTTCACGGCATTAGCCACGAGCGCTTGGACTCCGCCGAAGTGGCAGGTCAGGGTCTTCAGTGGCCCTGCCTCGACAAGGACCATCCCGGTACGCCCATCATGCATGTGGGCACCTTCACCCGTGGCTTGGCCAAGTTCTCCATCGCCGAGTATCGTGATGCCTACGAGATGCCCGATGAGTCCTATCCGCTGATGCTCACCACGGGCCGCATCTTGTACCAGTACAATGCGCAGGCGATGACGGGGCGCACTGCGGGACTCAACGAGATTTCGGGGCGCTCTTTCATCGAGATGAATACTGCTGATGCTGAAGCGCGTGGCATCGCCGATGGCGACAAGGTGCGCGTGTTCAACCGTCGTGGCTCTATCGAATCATATGCACGCGTGTCCGATAAAACCAAGCCTGGTCAGACTTGGATGCCCTTCCACTTCCAGGACGGCAACGCCAACTGGCTTACCAGTCCGGCATTGGATAATGTTTGCGCTACGCCCGAGTACAAGGTCTGTTCTACTCAGGTGGAAAAACTCTAGCGACTTACGTCGTTTGTGCGTTGAGGAGGGGCGGCCCGCTGAAAAGGGTCGTCCCTCTTGCGTTTTACGGAAGGCGAGGCCCCCCGATGGGTAGAATCTGCCAAAAAAGCCGGACTTGTCAAGGGAACGCGCCCGAGGGAATGGGGAATCT
>CAYFWL010000009.1:11479-27739 GCA_964346845.1 uncultured Eggerthellaceae bacterium
AGGCGAGTTGTCAGGGTAAAGGGGGCTTTGTGTGGCGAATTTCCCCTGACAAGTCTGGCTTTTTTGGCCCGACCTTGGTGAGGGGGCGATTCCTGCGGCACCCTGCGTGGTTGCCCCCTGCGGGGATCGCCCCCTGTGCGGTGCTCTCTTGCGGGCATTTCCTCCTGAGGGGTTGTCCCTTGTGGGCGGTCTCCCCTGAGGGTACCACCTGAGGGTACCACCTGAGGGTACCACCCTGTGGCGTTCCCTTCGCCCTGCTGCTCTTTGCGCTGCCATTTCCAGAGGAGGTGCTTTCCGAGGTGTAATTCCCTGAGGAGCGTTCCTGTGGGGACGTTCGCTACGTGGCTGTACTCCCGTAGCATTCCGCTTCGTGCAGCGCGTTTCGGGTATCTTCTCCGTAGCGCGCCCCTCTGTCGCGGTCGGATCCTTGCGCTGCGGGAAGAAGCAGCGCGCCCCTCTGTCGCAGTCGGATCCTTGCGCTACCGACCCTTGCGCTACCGGCTTCTGCGGTGTTTCTCTCCTCTCGGCATCTACATGCGTGGGGGCATCATTCCGTGCAGACCACTCCTGAGCTGCCCCTGAGCCACTCCTGCAGCCACCCCTGAACTCGCCCCTGAACCCGCCCCCCGAGCCACTCCTGCAGCCACCCCAGACCATCCCCGCAGACCACCCCTGCCCTCGCGCCACAGACGACCCCCGAGCAACTCCTCCAGACCATCCCCGCAGACCACCCCTGAGGGTCGCCCCTGAGCCATCCCCGCAGACCACCCCTGAGGGTCGCCCCTGAGCCCGCCCCGCAGACCACTCCTGCAGCCACCCCTGAACCCGCCCCCCGAGCAACTCCTGCATCCTCGTTCCTCCTGCGGGCAAGGCTCCCCTTGGGCACGAACCTCCCTGATGCATGAAACCCCTCGGGGAGCACGGATTTGTAAGATGCTATACTGCCCGAAAAGAGGAACAACGAAGGGAGCGAACAAGGCATGACAATTGAAGAGCTGACATACGATGATCGCGGACTGATTCCCTGCATTGTGCAGGATGCGCAGGATAACGCGGTACTCATGATGGCATGGATGAATGCTGAATCGGTGCGGCGCACCTTAGAAACGGGCACCATGTGGTTTTGGTCGCGCAGCCGCCAGGAGTACTGGAACAAAGGCGCTACTTCGGGAAACTTCCAACACCTGGTGGAGCTGCGCTACGACTGCGATGCCGATTGCCTGCTGGCCTTGGTGAACCCCGATGGTCCTGCTTGCCATACCGGTGCGCAGAGCTGTTTTTATCGCGTTCTGGAGGCAGGATAATAGAGAATAGGCCAAGGAAGAGGGAGGCTCGGCAGCACGGAACGGACGCTCGGCAGCACGAAACCTTCGGCTTGCGCAACGGGTGTTTTGGTACGGGTGTTTCGGGTTTTTACGCCGCAGATGAAAGACCGGCGAAAGGCCGGCGAAAAAAAGAATCACTGGTGAAGAAGGCGACAACGAAGAAAGGAACAGATGGGCATGGACAAGAAACTTTTGGCGGTTGCGGGGGGCGTACAGCCTGCTGACCTGGTTATTACGGGTGGGAAAATCGTCAATGTGTACACGGGCGAAATCTATGACGGCGGTGTAGCCATAAGCGGCCAGACTATCGCTGCAGTGGGCGATGTTGACTATTGCATTGGCGAAAACACCCAGGTCATCGATGCAGCAGGCAAGTTCATCACCCCGGGCTTCATCGATGGGCACATTCATCCCGAAAGCTCGGATCTGGCCATTCGTTCCTTTGCGGAAGCCATTTTGAAGCATGGCACCACGTCCATCATGACTGACCTGCACGAGATAGGTGTCGTTTCTGGCATCGAAGGCATCGAAGCGGTGCTGGCCGAAAACGAGATGACCGACTTGAACCTGTATTTCGTCGTTCCCTCCCATGTCCCCTTCAGCCCTGCCCTGGAAACGAGTGCAGGTTCTTTTAACCCCGAGATTATTCGCCAGGCTCTGAAACGCTCCGATGCGGTGGGTATCTCCGAATGCGTGGGCCCCTATGTGCTGGCCGACTATCCCGACTTGATGGAATCCCTCGATGATGTTTCCGGCATGAAAGGGATGACCGCGCAAGGCCATTTGGTGGAAATGAGGGGCGCCAATCTAAACAAGTGCGTTGCTGCGGGTATCTCTACCTGCCATGAAGCTTTGAGCGCCGATGAAATCATGGACCGTGCTCGTGTGGGCTGTCATGCCATGTTGCGCGAGTCTTCCGCCGCCCGTACGCTTGCCCAGCAGCTGGAATGCATCGTCGGCAAGGACATCGACACCACGATGATGTCCATCGTCACCGATGACCTGCACTGCTGCGACTTAGCAGAAACGGGCCATCTGGACCATCATTTGAAGCTGGCCTTGGGTTGCGGGCTGCCCTTCGTAAAAGCCATCCAGATGGTCACCATCAACGCTGCGCGCGCTTTCGAGATCACCAACATCGACGCATTGGCTCCGGGCAAACGTGCCGATATCAACCTGATTGAAGGGGATACCGCCGATACCTTTGCCGTGAAGGATGTCTTTAGCGCCGGCAAGCAGGTTGTTGCCGATGGTGAGCTGCTGGTCCATTATCCCGTTGCCGAGCATGACCCCTGCCTGCTTGATACCACCCGTCTCTTGAACCCCATCACTGCCGACAGTTTTAAGATCGCTGCTCCTGAAGGTGCAAAAAAAGTCAAGGTCACCTGCATGGATACCCTGCCGTGGATACCCATCACCCAGCCGCGCGACGTTGTGCTGGACTGTGCTGACGGTTTTGTCAGCTGTGATCTTGACCAGGATGTTCTCTATATTGCCCAGGTTGAGCGCTACGGCATCAACGGCAACATTGGTAAGGCTTTTATGGGAGGCTTCCACCTGCAAAGTGGTGCCATGGCCTCTTCGGTGGGACATGACAACCATAACATCATTGTCATGGGCACCAATTTCGACGATATGGCTGTTGCCGTGAACCGTCTTGTTGAGATTGGCGGCGGTCAGATTCTGGTCGATGACGGCGCGATTATCAAGGAAATTCCCTATCCCGTGTGCGGACTTCTGTCCGATTTGTCGTGCGAAGAGCTTGCTGCAGAAAAAGCCCAGCTCAATGCCGCCTGCGCCGAACGTGGTTGCATCATCGGCATTCCAATGATGTTCCTTTCCTTTATCTGTCTTGCCGCGCTGCCTGCCCTGGCAATCACCGACCACGGTTTTATCAACGTGCTCACTATGCAGCCCGAAGATCCCATCAAAGAAGTTATCGAGTAGGGGCGAGTGGGGGAAAATATGACCTTTGATCTTGATTGCGCGTACTTTGGGTCTTTTTTCCATGCGCCTGTGTATGGGGCCTTCGAGTATCTGGAAGATGCTCTTATCGAAGTAGGTGCCGATGGCGTGATTCAGCGGGTCATCTGAAAGGATGATCCGGGGCAAGCCCCGCTCGTTGAAGCTTACCGCGCTTCTGGCATGTTGGTTGAACTGGGAAAAGACTGCTATTGCCTGCCGGGGTTTGTGGATATCCATGTACATGCTCCTCAGTGGCCCCAGGCGGCGCTCGCTCTGGACGAACCCCTCTATCAGTGGCTTGAGCAACGTACTTTTCCGTTGGAATCCAAGTTCGCTGATCGGGACTTCTCACGCAAGGTGTACCGCGATTTGGTTGCTCAGCTCATCGCGCGGGGCACGACCACCACGGTCTACCTGGGCAGTGCCCATCTGGAATCTAGCATTCAGCTGGCGCAGATTTGCGCTGATGCGGGACAGCGCGCCCTGGTGGGCAAGACGGTCATGGATGACCCTGCCGCCAACCCTGCTTACTATTGCGACCGCAGCGCTACGCAGGCGCTGGCCGACACGAAAACGCTCATCCGTGAGGTGTAGGCCATCGGTCGGAGCAGTCGTGCTGGTGTGTGGCCGGTCATAACGCCCCGCTTTATTCCGAGCTGCACCGATGAGGTGCTGAAAGGTTTGGGCGATTTGGCTGCCGAATCGGGTGCCTATGTGCAAACTCACTGCAACGAAGGACAGTGGGAGCACGATGTGGTGCTGGAGCGCTTCGGTGTGACCGACCCCTATGCCCTTCGCGATTTCGGCTTGGTGAACGAGCGTTCGATTATGGCGCACTGTCCCTACCTGACCGAGGATGAGGGGGAGATGTTCGCACAGCTCGGGGCGGCCATCGCCCATTGCCCTCTGGCCAACTCCTACTTTTCCAGTGCGGTAGCACCTGTTCAGCGTTTTCGTCGTCAGGGTATCCGTGTGGGCTTGGGCACCGATATTTCCGGCGGCTACAGTCCCAGCATGTATGAGAGCATTCGCCAGGCGGTGCTGGTCTCCCGCCTGTTGGAAACGGGTGTCAACGCCTTATTGCCGCCTGATGAGCGCGGTGGTACGGGAGAGGGGAGTCGGCTGTCTTTGGTGGATGCGTTCTGGCTAGCGACGACAGGAGGTGCCGAGGCGCTCGGCCTTCCGGTGGGTGTCTTCGCGCCAGGACGTGCCTTTGACGCGCAGGTCGTTGATGTGAAGCGTCGTGATGCCGACTTAACGGGTTTCGGCATCTTTGATGCTCCTGAAGACCGACTGGCGCGCATCTTGTACTTTTCGACGCCAAACAATATTCGCCAAGTGTACTGTCAGGGGAAACTCCTGCGTGATAAGGATGCCGATGAGTAGTGCGGAGGGCGCTTTGGCGGCAGAGAACAGGTGAGGCACACAAGAATCGGAAATGGGCTGTGGCATCGTGGCATCGCCGCAGCCCATTGTGTAGCTCAGGCTTGCGTGAGGCGGCGCGCGGGCGTCTTTTTATACAGCGGACACCGACTATCAGATGTTCTTGAGAAGAGGTCTTTTCGACTTCGAGACAGCCTGTCAAAAAGGAGACGCCACTAAGGCTGAATTTGGAGGAGGCGCTGCGCTCAAGTACGGCTTGAAGCCAGGTTGCTCGGCCCTTAAAGCTGGTCAGACTTGATAGGACATGGTTTTTCTCGGCCTATCAAGCAAAGTCGCAGAAGCACGTGAAACAGAGCGACCAAAGCCGATGCATCCACGTCCGCGTGGTCGAAGAGCACCTCCGGAGCGCCGTTCCAGCAGGTTATCCAGCGGGGCCGCTCTGCGCTTGTCGGTAGAAGGCGTTTTGCCCTTACACGCTTCAAACCCAACGCAGAACACGCTTTTGCCCTGTAGCCTACGGTTCTGGAAGCGCCGCCTCAATGGTGCTGCGGGAGAGGATGCCATGGGTTTCTCACGGAATTCGCCTCTTCTCTGCCAAAAAGCCGATTTGACAGAAGAATTCGTTCCGATTTCGGGGATCATTGGCCAAAAGGAATGCCTTTGATGCCGTTTTTAGGTTGATTTTCGACGAATCAGATAAGGTTGGCTCACAAATTTTCTGTCAAATCGGCTTTTTGGCATTTTTTTCCGCGAAAACGCGATAATCCACCTGTTCTGACAAGCGGGGGCTATTCTTTGTTGCTACGGTTGGCAAAACCAGCGCTTCCAACTCTAAAAAGATACAGTCTCTCTTGAAGGATGGGGCTTCTCTTGGGCCCCTATACCACAAGAGAGGGAAAGTAACGATTTTTTTCACCCCTTTTTTCGGTCAATTTCGCAAAATTGTGCAATTTCTGTCAAAATTAAGAAAAAGTCCTGATAGAAAAGTCAGGTAGCACGAAATAGTGATAAATCACACGATTCTAGCAGCTATCTCAAAATGCGGTGAAATTCGAAATCTTGACCCGCGCCGTCACCCTCGATAATCTGGGTGCCACACTTTCCATGGGGGAAAGTGGACAATGAATCATTATCGGATTTGCTGTAAGAAAAAGAGAGTTGAGGTGGTCCTTTGTCTTGGGACGTTCTTATTCCGACTGAGGAGATGGAAGCTGCTACCAACCGTCTTCTCGAGACTGCAGCGCTCGTAGGCGCCGATACCTATCAGGCGCGCAACGCTGCCCAGGGAACCCACTGCAAGATTGGCGAACAGGGTCTGTGCTGCCGTATCTGCTCTATGGGTCCGTGCCGCATCACCCCCAAGTCACCTCGCGGCGTCTGCGGCTGCGATGCTGATGGTGTTGTCGGCCGTAACTACCTGCGCTTCACCGCTGGTGGCTCCGCAACCCACTCCGACCACGGCCGCTCCATCGCTATGACCTTGTATCGTAGCTCCGCCAACGGCGACTTCAACGTCAAGGACGAGGCAAAGCTGAGGCGCATCGCTGAAGAATGGGATATCGAGACCGAAGATCGCGACATCTACGACATTGCCCACGAAGTCGCGCTGGCTGGTTTGGAAGAATTCGGTAAGCCCTTCGGCCGTCTGCGCTTCCTGAAGCGTGCCCCTGAGGCTCGCCAGAAGATTTGGCGCGAAAACAAGCTGTCTCCGCGCGCTATCGACCGCGAGGTCTCTCTGTCTATGCACATGACCCATATGGGCTGCTCTTCCATGCCGGAAGCACTGGTCCATCAGTCCTTGCGTGTTGGCTTGGCTGACGGTTGGGGCGGTTCCATGATCGGCACCGAGTTCTCCGACATCCTGTTTGGCACGCCTAAGCCCATGGATACCACGGCAAATCTGGGTGTTATGGAAAAGGACATGGTCAACATCGTTGTTCACGGCCATGATCCCTCGCTTTCCGAAATGGTTGTCTACTATGCTAACGACCCCGAAATGGTTGCTCTGGCCAAGAGCGTTGGTGCAAAGGGCATCAACATCTGCGGTGTCTGCTGCACCTCCAACGAAGTGGCCATGCGTCATGGCATCCCCATGGCGGGCAACTTCCTGCAGCAGGAAAACGTGGTTCTGACCGGTGCGTGCGAAGTCATCGTGTGTGATGTTCAGTGCATCTTCCCGGCGCTCGGCCCGCTGTCCAAGTGCTTCCACACCAAGTTCGTGACCACCAGCAATGTGGCGCGCATGCCCGATTCCGACTTCATCGAGTTCAAAGAGTCCAATGCTGCCGAGTCTGCCAAGAAGATCGTGAGCATGGCGGTTGAGAACTTCAAGAACCGTAAGCCTGAGCTGATTCACATTCCCGACCTGGTCTCTAAGGCCACCGTGGGTTACTCCGTTGAGGCAATCTACGATACGTTGGACACCGTCGCGAACTCCCATATCGATGAGTTCCAGACCATGATCCCGCTGATTGACTGCATGCGTTCCGGCGTTATTCGCGGTGCGGTTGCTATGGTTGGCTGCAACAACCCCAAGGTTCGTCCCGACTACGCTCATATCGAACTGATGAAGAAGCTTCTCGCTAACGATATCCTGGTTATTCTTTCCGGTTGCTCCGCTCAGGCTGCTGCTAAGGCGGGCCTCATGGACAAGGAAGCCGCAAAGTACTGCGGCGAGGGCATCAAGCGCGTCTGCCGTCTGGCGAACATCCCGCCTGTCCTGCATATGGGCTCATGTGTGGATATTTCCCGTATGATGGTTCTTGCTTCCGTCATTGCGAAAGACTGGAATATCGAAATCTCCGACATTCCTCTGGTGGGCTGTGCTCCCGAGTGGATGTCCGAGAAGGCCGTTTCCATTGGTAACTACGTTGTTGCGACCGGTATCGACACCTTCTTGGGTGTTGACCCCTACACCAAGGGTTCCACCGGTATCGTTGATCTGCTTCAGGGCTCTATCAATAAGTGGGTTGGTGCTAACTACACCGTTGAAACCGACATCGAGAAGATGGGCGACCTGATGGTTGAGCGCATCGAAGAGAAGCGCGCGAAGCTTAACATCTAGTAAGAGACAGTCGAAGGAATCATCGTGAAGGTAGCAATTACGGGCAAAGGCGGCGTGGGCAAGACCACTCTTTCCGCAAGCTTGGCTCGTCTGTACGCAGAAGAGGGCCGACCGGTTCTTGCGGTCGATGTGGATCCCGATGCCAACTTGGGTTTGGCTTTGGGCTTTAGCATAGAGGAAGTGAACGGTATCGTCCCCATTTCCAAGATGCGCAAGCTGGTTGAAGAGCGTACGGGCGCCAATGAGGCGAACAAGTTCTTCAAGCTGAACCCGTACGTCAGCGATATCCCGGATACCTATGCGCATGAGCGCAACGGCGTGAAGCTGCTGGTTATGGGAACGGTTGATGTTGGCGGAGCCGGCTGTGTTTGCCCCGAGCACGTGATGATCAAGTCCATTTTGTCCAGCTTGACGTATCGCAAAGACGATGTGGTCATCATGGACATGGAGGCGGGTCTGGAGCATCTTGCTCGTGGCACTGCTGCCAACATGGATCAGTTCATCGTGGTTGTTGAGCCGGGTGCTCGTAGTATTCAGACCTACGAGAAGGTCAAGCAGCTTGCTGCGGACATCGGTGTTACCAAGGTCAGCGTGGTTGCCAATAAAGTGCGCGGTCCCGAAGACGTGGAGTACCTGCGCTCAAAGCTTCCTGAAGATGCTCTGCTGGGATTCCTTCAGTATTCCAGCGAAGTCATCGATGCTGACCGCAACGGTGAGTCGCCCTTCGACTACAGCGCTGAACTCGTTGAAGAGGTCAAGCGCACTAAACAACGTATGGAAAACGCATAATCGATAAGCAAAGGAAATTCATATGAAATTTTTTGACAGGATTTTCCATGGCTCCAACGATATCTATTCTGTTGCCTCCAAGGCAGTAGACGCAGCTATCGCTCAGCATGGGGAAGACGCCACCTTGGCCATGCCGGACACTGCTTACAATATGTCCGTTCAGCTGGCGTACAAAGGTCAGAAGGTGCTGAAGCTCAAGGATCTGAAGACTTCTCTTGAGAACATCAACGAGATGTCCAGCCACGATCAGCGTACCGCTGCCATCTTCAACGCTGGTATCGGTACGGCTATGGCAGGTGAAATCATCGAGGCTGTTAAGTACATCGACACTCCCACGCCCTATGAGGGAACCAAGTATCACGGTCACTTCTCCGACGCCGAGGTCCGTGAGCTGGGTGTGCCTTTGGTTACCAACGACATTCCGGGCTTCGTGGTGATTATCGATGCTGCTCCTTCCGAAAAGGAAGCAGCTGACCTGATTCGCGGTTATCAGGAGCGCGGTATCTTCGTGTTCTTGGTGGGCGACATCATCGACCAAGCTGAGTCCATGGGCATTGAGATGGGCTTCCCCGTTCGCGTTGTTGCCGTTGGTCCCGACATCTGGGCGGTATCTCACGTTGTGTCTTTCTGCGTGCGCGCTGCTATGATCTTTGGCGCCATCGAGGGCGGCGACTGGGATGGCTTCATGGAGTACACCTTCGTGCGTCTGCATGCCTTCGTGAACGCCTTCGCTCCCGTGAACGACCGCACGCTGGCCTTCGGTGCCGGTGCCGTTGCCATGGGCTTCCCGGTTATCACGAACGACATGAACTACATCCGTCCTATCCCCAAGACCATCTTGTTGCAGCCCAACACCAAGGACTTCATCGAGACCTCGCTCGAGGCGCGCGACATTCACATCAAGATCACCAAGATCGATATTCCGGTTGCCTACTCCACCGCCTTCGAGGGCGAGATCATCCGTCGTCCTGATATGCAGGTGGAAATCGACGGCTCTCGTCTGGACTGCTTCGAGCTGGTTGAGATCAAGGACGTCAAGGAGATCGAGGACCACTCCATCGTTCTGGAAGGTCCGGACATCGATGAGGTGCCCCTGGGCAGCAAGATCAACATGGGCATCATCGTTGAGGTGGGCGGCAAGAATGTGTCCCCCGACTTTGCCTCCGTGTTCGAGCGCAAGATTCACGCGTACCTGAACTGTGCCAGCGGCGTTATGCACACTGGTCAGCGCGACATGATCCGTATCCGTATCAGCAAGGACGACTTCGATGCCGGCTTCCGCATGAAGCATTTGGGCGAGATCCTCTACGCTAAGATCAAAGGCGACCATGATGCCATCATCGAGAAGGCTCAGGTTCGCATCTACACTGAAGCCGAGAAGTGCAAGGAGTTGCGTGCCTACGCCAGCAGCGTCTTCGATGCGCGTGACGAGCGTCTGGGCAGCTTGACCGATGAAACGGTTGAGAATTTCTACACCTGCATTCTCTGCCAGTCCTTCAGCCCCAGCCACGTGTGCATCGTTACGCCCGAGCGCTTGGGTTTGTGCGGCGCCGTTTCTTGGTTGGATGCCAAGGCTTCCAACGAGCTTGATCCCAACGGCCCCTGCCAGATCGTTCCTCACGAGAAGGTTATCGACGAGCGCATCGGCACCTACGAGGACGTCAACGACGCTGTTCGTAAGTACTCCAACGGTGCTCTGGAGCAGGTTTCTCTGTACTCCATCTTGGAAGACCCCATGACTTCCTGTGGCTGCTTCGAGTGCATCTGCGGCATTGAGCCGATGACCAGCGGTTTTGTTATCACGACCCGTGATCACGTGGGCATGACTCCTCTGGGCATGACTTTCTCCGAGATGGCTTCCATGACGGGTGGCGGCGTGCAGACCCCGGGCTTCATGGGCCACGGCAAGCACTTCATCGCTTCCAAGAAGTTCCTGAAGGCCGAAGGCGGTATCGCGCGCGTGGTGTGGATGCCTGCCGCTTTGAAAGAGCAGCTGGCTGAGCGCATCAACGCGACCGCCAAGGATCTGTACGGCATTGACAACTATGCCGATATGATCCCCGACGAGAACGATATGAAAGATCCCGGCGATCCCGCCGAGCTCTACGAGATTCTCTCCGCCAAGGCTCACCCGGTTCTGGGCATGGATCCGCTGCTGTAAGTCGCAACGCTCCCGCTTTCACGGCACTATCCGATTACTGAGACCGCCCTTCGGGGCGGTCTTTTTTCTGCCCGCAAAGAGCTTACGGGGAAAGGGACGGGTAAGAAGATCGTCGTGATCATCGGCAGTCAATGCCGTCCTCAAAGAGTTTGCAGGGAAAAGGGCGGCAGATAAAATGTGCTCTTGCGCTATGCTGTGCGCATGAAAATGCATCATTTCGTCCGAAAATGCAAGAATAAACGCGGATTAGCCTCATATTCCCCTATTTTTCATGAGCATTTATCGGGTTTTACGTTACTATAAGAAAGCATTCACCATTCGCCCGCATTCGGGCTTCTTTCTCATGAAATCACTTTCGAAAGACGTAGCCGGCATGCATTCTTGCGAATGAAATCAATACCATCACTCAAGGAGGAGCAGTGAAGTTTTTTCTGGACACCGCTGATTTAGCCGAAATCGAAGAGGCTGCCAGCTGGGGCGCTTTGGCAGGCGTCACCACCAACCCGTCCCTGTACGCGAAGATCGGCGGCAAGCTGAGCGATTTCAACAAGCACATGGAACGTATCTGCGATATCGTTGGGCCCGATTGCCCCGTTTCCGCCGAAAGCGTTGCCATGACACGCGATGATCTTATTCGCGATGGCATTCAGTTGTCTGAGATTGCTCCCAACATTGTGGTGAAGATCCCCACTATGGTCGAAGGCTTTGCCGCTACGCGCGCTCTGGCCAATCGAGGCATCCGCGTGAACATGACGCTGTGCTTCAGCACTCCTCAAGCCCTTTTGGCTGCTCGTGCCGGTGCGCGCTACATCAGCCCCTTTATCGGCCGCTTCGATGATATCTCTCAAGATGGCCTTACCGAGGTCGAAAACATCGTAGCTGCCCTGGGCAATTATGATTTCACCGGAAGCACGGTCAACGGCGAGCAAATCGAGGTTATTGCCGCCTCAGTGCGAAGCGCCAACCACGTGACCCAGTGCGCGCTCATGGGCGCCGACATCGCTACGGTTCCTTTTGGTGTTCTGAAGAAAATGGTCAAGCACCCCTTGACTGACCAGGGTTTAGCGTCCTTTATGAAGGACTGGGAGAAAGTGCAGAATGCGTAAATGAGCGACGAACTGGAACAAGCTCCCGAGCTAACTCCCGAGGCTGAAAAACCGAAGCGCCGGACGCGCGCGAAAAAGACAGGGGAAGAGACCCCTGTCGCTCCTGTTGACAAGACGGCATCGGTGCCGAGCGCGGTGCCTGACGGCCCTGAAGTCAACTCCGATGCCGAAGCGGTCCCGGCGGCTCCGAAAAAAACTACCCGCAAGCGCAGTACCGCTGCAAAAAAGAAGACTGAGACGGTCGAAGTTTCTTCGGAGTCGGCGGCTGCTGTCGCCGAGATTCCTGTTTCCGAGGCAGCAGAAACGCAAACAGCAAGTCCTCGGAAAACGACCCGTAAGCGAAGCACGAAAAAGCCCGTCGAAGCTGAGGTTGAGCTTTCTGCTCAGATCTCTGTGCCTGCCGTTGATGAAAAAGCTTCTGCCGCGATGACGCCGGAATCTTCCGAAAAAGAGACTGCTCTTGCAGAGGAAGAAGCACCCAGCGCGCCTAAGCCGCGCCGTCGTCGTACCCGGGCGGACGCTACCCGTGAGCGTGGGGAAGAGGCTGCTGCCGTTTCTTTGGGTGATGCTTTGAGTGGGGAAGAGGCTGCTGCTAAAGCGAAGCCTGCGGCAGCTACTTCGCAATCTGCTGCGCGTGAGCCAAACGAGGTCGTCGAGACTTCTGCTGCTCTTGAGGCTGCGGCTGCGAACGCGAACGCTGCTGCGCCTGCTGCCGATGCTTCTGCGGCGGCGAATGCCGCTTCTGTGGGCGTTGTCGCTGATGAAGCTCCTGCTGAAACGCTGAATCGGCCTAAACGTGACCGCGGTGACCGCAAGAAGAAGTCCAAACAGAATCAGGCTGCTTCATCGGGCGAGGAGAACGGCTCATCGAATCAGCAGGGACAAAAGAACCCGTCGAACCAGAACCAAGGTAAGAACAAAGGCTCCTTTGATCGAGATCACCGAAGGCAGCGCCGGCCCCATGGCAACCGCGAGGTGCTTCCCAGTATCTCGCGCGATGAATTCGCCGAGATGAAGGTGGGGGATTTGCGCGAGAAAGCCGCTGAATACGGCATCGATGCTTCGGGTTATCGTAAGGCCGAGCTCATCGACGTTGTGTTCGAGGCTCTGTGCAAGGCCGAAGGTATCATCGAAGTCACGGGCATCTTGGATGTCATGAACGATGGCTACGGTTTTCTGCGTACCAAGGGCTATCTACCCAATGAAGGCGATGCCTATGTGAGCCTTTCCATCATTCGCCGCAACAACCTGCGCAAAGGCGACTTTGTGGTGGGTTTGACGCGCCCTGCCCAAGGCAATGAGAAATATGCAGCCATCCAGAAAATCATCAGCGTGAACGACATTCCCGCTGATGAGCTGGGTGGACGTGTGCGTTTTGCCGATTTGACACCCATTTATCCCGATGAGCGCCTGATTATGGAGCACGGCAAAAGCACGACGACTGCTCGTGTCATCGACATGGTGTCGCCTATCGGTAAGGGTCAGCGCGGCCTTATCGTGTCTCCCCCCAAGGCGGGCAAGACCACGGTCTTGAAAGATATTGCTGCTGCGATTTCTGCCAACAATCCTGAAGTGCATCTCATGTGCCTTCTGGTTGATGAGCGTCCTGAAGAAGTGACCGATATGGAGCGCTCCATCAAGGGTGAGGTCATTTCCTCCACCTTCGACAAGCCGTGCGAGAACCATATCGCGGTAGCGGAACTGGTCATCGAACGTGCAAAGCGCCTGGTTGAGCAGGGGCGTGACGTGGTTATCCTCCTGGACTCCATCACCCGTCTGGCGCGTGCCTACAATATGGGTACCCCGGCTTCGGGGCGTATTCTTTCCGGCGGCGTTGACTCCAGCGCTCTGTATCCACCCAAGCGGTTCTTGGGTGCTGCGCGCAATATCGAACACGGTGGCAGCCTTACCATTTTGGGTACTGCGCTGGTTGACACGGGGTCGAAGATGGATGAGGTGATTTTTGAGGAATTCAAGGGCACGGGCAATATGGAGCTGAAGCTCGATCGCACTTTGGCTGACCGCCGCATTTTCCCCGCGATCGATCCGATTGCATCGGGTACGCGCAAAGAAGAGTTGCTGCTTGACCTGCAGGAAGCTCCTCTTATCTGGGCCGTGCGTCGCGTGTTGGCCAATCTGAACAACACCGAGCGTGCGATGGATACGCTGGTGAAGTCTATCAAGCAGACGGAAACTAACCAGGAGTTTTTGATTCGCTTTGCACGGAAGGCTCAAACCTCCACCAAGCAGGACAGCTTGGATTTGTAGCTTTTTGACGGCTTGCATTGATTGAGGGGCACCAGGGTCCCTCGCTCGTAAAAGGATAGTGTATGGCACTGTTTACCAGCGAAAATACAAAACCGTGGCCGCGCAAAGCAGTGGTTACTGCGGGCATGCCCTATGGCAATAAAGCGCTTCATTTCGGCCATGTCGGCGGTGTTTTTGTTCCTGCCGACTGCTTTGCCCGTTTTTTGAAAGACCGCATCGGGGCTGAAAACGTGCGTTTTGTTTCGGGTACCGACTGCTATGGTTCTCCGATTATGGAGGGTTACCGCAAGCTCGTTGAAGCGGGGGAATTCACAGGCAGTCTTTCCGACTATGTGCGCTCTAACCATGATGCGCAAAAAGCTACGCTGGATGCCTACCATGTCGACCTTTCGCTCTATCAGGGTTCAAGTTTGGACCATGCGGGAGAGGTGCATCAGCGCGTAAGCAACGAGTTCATGACCCAGCTCTACAAAAACGGCTGGCTGCAACGTCGCTCGACGCTGCAGTTTTTCGACACGCAGGCGCAGACCTTCCTGAATGGTCGTCAGGTTGTCGGACACTGCCCGGTGCAGGGTTGCAAGTCCGAGAAGGGTTATGCCGACGAATGCGATCTGGGACATCAGTATGAACCGCAGGACCTGTTGAATCCTACATCCACCTTATCTGGCACGGTGCCGCAGATGAGGCCGGTGGAAAACTGGTACTTCGACCTGCCAGCGTTCACTTCGTATCTACAGAACCATACCGATGCTTTAGCAGCCGATTCCGATATGCGGACCATCGTTCCTCAGACTATCCGCGAATTTCTTGGCGCACCGCTTACGTATA
This sequence comes from uncultured Eggerthellaceae bacterium, assembly GCA_964346845.1. GTDB lineage: Bacteria > Actinomycetota > Coriobacteriia > Coriobacteriales > Eggerthellaceae > CAKUOV01. Next base: position 26,369 of record CAYFWL010000009.1, read on the forward strand.
TCAAAAACGAGCTCTACGATGAGTATGCAGCCATCGCGGATGAGCTGCCTGCACATATATATCGCCCTGCTGAAAAGGGGAAACAAAGCTTTGAACTGGAGTTTTCCTCGGTTGAAGATCGTGATGCCTGCCGCAGCGTGCTTTCACGTGTGGGCATTCGCTTCCGCATGGGTAAGGCTTTGGTGCCCTTCCGCATGACGGGCAATATCGAGTGGGGCGTTCAGTCTCCGGTGCTTGAGGGCGTGGAGGGTCTCACCATATGGTGCTGGCCTGAGAGCCTGTGGGCACCCATTTCCTTTACCCAGGCTTGTAATGATTTGATGGGTTTGCCCCCTGAAAGTTGGTGTGATTTTTGGTGTGCCGAGGATTCCCAGGTGTATCAGTTCATCGGCCAGGATAACTTGTACTTTTACGGTGTGGTGCAGCCAGCTCTGTTCGAGGCGCTGCGTCCCGGCAATTTTGAAGGGGAAGGCGCACCTCTTCGCCAGACCCGTCTTATCGCCAACCACCATGTGCTGTTTGGTAAGAGCAAGGCGTCTTCATCGGGGGCGGTTAAGCCACCGAGTGCCGATGAATTGCTGGATTACTATACTCCCGAGCAATTGCGCGCTCACTGGTTGGCTCTAGGCTTGGACCAAAAGTCGGTGGGCTTTAGCCCCAAGCCTTTCGACCCTGACCCCGCTAAGCGTGAAGACTCGCGTTATGCTGATCCGGCGTTGAAAGAGGGTGCGCTGCTTACCAATGTGTTCAATCGCTTGGCGCGCAGCTGCTTTTATGAAGCGCAGAAAAACTTCGACGGACGTATCCCGGTGGGGAAGGTGACGCCTGAGGTGCTTACGGCGGCTCACGAGGCGCTCATTCGCTACGATGACATCATGCACAAGGTGGAGCTTCACTCCATCGTGTCGCTGTCAGATGCTTTTATACGCTTCGCTCAGAAGTACTGGGCCGATGGCGTCCGTGCGGCTGAGCAGTCGGAGGACGCAAAAGCTCGCCGCCAGGTATTGCTGGATAGCTCCTATATGCTGCGTATCGCCGCGCTGATGATGCATCCTGTGGTGCCGTGTGGCTGTGAGAAGATTTGCCAGCGCTTCGGCTTCGCACCCGAGGATTTCTTTAGCTGGTCGGGCAATCTGGACGGCCTGTCCGAGCTGTGCAGCGCGGACGAACAGGCTGCTGGTGCCCATGTCGTTGAGGAGCTTCCCCCGCGCTACGACTTTTTCGAAAAGCACCCCCGCCAATTCAAATAAGCCAGGCAAGCCGGTTTCCAACAGGGGGACAGGTGGTTTGTGACAGGGGGCGCGTGATTTATGACAGGGGGACAGGTGATTTGTCATAAAAACCGGTTTTTATGACAAATCACCTGTCCCC